>JAKSBI010000522.1 GCA_022361215.1 Hyphomicrobiales bacterium
CCGGCAAAGGCGGTCGCGGTCTCCGTCGGCTTCGGGAACAGCTTCAGGACCGCGGCGGTGATGATCCCGAGGGTGCCTTCCGAGCCGATGAACAGGTCCTTCAGGTCATAGCCGGTGTTGTCCTTGCGCAGCGCGCGCAGGCCACGCCAGATGCGCCCGTCGGCGAGCACCACCTCGAGGCCCAGCGTCAGCTCGCGCGCATTGCCATAGGCGAGCACGGCCGTTCCGCCGGCGTTGGTGGCCAGATTGCCGCCGATCTGGCAGCTGCCCTGGGAGGCCAGGCTCAGCGGGAACAGCCGGCCGACGCTGTCCGCGGTGTCGCGCGCCATCTGCAGCGGAACGCCGGCCTCCACGGTCATGCTGTTACCCTCGGGGTCGACCGCGCGAATGCGGCTCATGCGCGTCAGGCTGACCACCAGTTCGTGGCCGCTCTCGAACGGGATCTGGCCGCCGACCAGGCCCGTATTGCCGCCCTGCGGCACCACGCCCGTACCGGTCTCGTTGGCCAGCGCCAAGATGCGGGCGACCTCGTCCGTGGAGCCCGGCTTCAGCACCAGCGCGGCCTTGCCGAAATAGCGGTCGCGCCACTCCGTGAGGTGCGGCGCCATGTCCGCCGGATCGCGCAACGCGTTGGAAGCGCCCACGATATCCGCGAAACGATCCAGGAGCTCCGGCGCCGGTGCCGTCCGCGTCTGTGCTGCCGTCGTTGTCATCGTGTCTTCCGCCGGGCCGAGGATCGTGAGCGCGTCTGCGAATCGTGAGTGACGTTAGCATCGGCTCGCCACAGGGCGAAGACGGGCGCTTCGGCGCCGTCACGAAGTCGCCGCCGGCTGCCGGTAGTGTCGCGATCGTTCCCGGGGCGGGGCGTCATGCAGAAAAGAGGCACCGGATGTCACGCAAACGGGCGTCGCGGCGATGGGCGTGGTACGGGGCCGCCTTCGGCCTTGCCGTCGCCCTGTCGGATCTGCTGCTCGAATGGCGCGGACCGAAGTTTCAGCCCTGGGTCCACGAAGGGATTGCGCAGAACATCGGCTATTTTTGCGGATCGATGCTGACCGCGGCCCTCATCGGGGCCGCCGCCGGATACATCAGGGACCGTTTCGCCCGACGGACGGTGGATGCCGAGTTTCTGGACTGATGGTGTCCGGGTCGGTCAGTAGCGGTGCCAGTAGCCTCTGGAGTACCATCCGCGGGAGCGCCATCGGCGCTCGGCGTAACGCCTGCGGTAGTTCGGACGGTAGGTCGGGTAGGTCCGCTTGCGCACGACCCGCTTGCGCGTGGTGCGCGGGGGCGTCTTCCAAGCATAGGCGCCGGTGACGTTCACCTGCGTCAGCACGCGGCCGTGCTCGCGAACCAGCTCGTAGAACTTCTTCGCGTTGCTCGTGCGCAGGCGGATGCAGCCATGGGAGGCCGGACGGCCGAGCCGCGAAACGTACTGGGTCCCGTGCACGGCGTAGCCCTTGTGGAAGAACACCGAATAGGGCATCGGCGCCATGTCGTATTTGCGGGAGTGCCACATGCGGTGCATGCGATAGGGCTTCCAGGTTCCGGTCGGCGTGTTGTAGCTGCGCGTGCCGGACGAGATCTTCCAGACATGCTCCTCGACGCCGTTGACGACGACGCGCATGCGCTGCGAGGCCAGATCGATATTGGCGACCAGCGTGGGCTCGCGTTCCTCGATGACGAAGGCCTTGGCGGGCGTGAAAGCGGCGCTGACGATCAGCATGCCGACCACCGGCAGGCCCCGTGACAGCACCCTGCCGCAACCATCAAACGCGTGACTCATTGACGGATCCCCTCTGCCGGTCCGATCTGTGACCGCGAAGCCGGACAGTTTCGGGCCGCCCGACCCCGGTCGCCTTATACGGAACAATGGTTTCCGCGCAGTTTACCGCAAAACGGGCCGCGCAGGCACCATCGCCGCTCCTCTATGCCTTTGCTGGAGATGGGGTTTCTTTCAGGCGATGCAAGGGCGGCCAGGCGAGCGCTCCGGTCAGCGCGGCGCCGCGCCGCGTCTCAGCCGGTCGTTGATGGCCTCGCCGAGGCCGCGATCGGGGATCGGCATGACCGCGATCGCCGGCACGCCGGTGGCGTCCAGGGCGCGCAGTGCACCGAACAGGTTTGCCGCCGCCTCGCCGAGATCGCGTTTCGCGCTCAGATTGATGGTGCGGCAGGCGCCTGTGGGCACGTCGGGCCCGAAGGCCAGCAGCGCTTCCCCGGGCTCCACCGACAAGGCGTTCAGCCTGAGCGCGGCGCGGGGCGCGTAGTGGCTGGCCAGCTGGCCCGGCGATGTGGGTGTCGCGGCGGTGGTTCGCTCCGCCAGAGCACAACCGAGCACCGCCTCGATCTCGGCGCGCGGCACGGCGCCGGGCCGGAGCAGAGTCGGGACGACCCCGCTGGCGTCGACCACAGTGGACTCGATGCCGATGGCCGTCGGGCCGCCGTCCAGGATCACGTCGACCCGGTCCCCGAGGTCCTCCGCCACATGGGCCGCCGTGGTCGGGCTGACATGGCCCGAGCGATTGGCGCTCGGCGCGGCGACCGGGACGTCGGCGGCGGCGAGCAGCGCGCGGGCCACGGGATGATCCGGCGCGCGCAGCGCCACCGTGTCGAGGCCGGCGGTCGTCAGCTCCGCGATGCCGCCCGCCGCCGCCTTCGGCAGGACCAGCGTCAGCCCGCCCGGCCAGAAGGCCTCGGCCAGCCGGTTCGCGGTCTCGGTGAAGGCCGCGTAGCGGGCGGCGGCCGCAGCATCGGCAACGTGCACGATCAGCGGGTTGAAGCGCGGGCGGCCCTTCGCCGCATAGAGCGCCGCCACGGCGCGGCCGTTGCCGGCGTCGGCGCCGAGGCCGTAGACGGTCTCGGTCGGGAAGGCCACAAGACCGCCCCGCCGCAGCCGTTCGGCGGCGTCGGCAATGCTCTCCTCGTTTGCGGGCAGGACGGACATGGGCTCGTATGACGGTGGCGCTTTTCGCGTTTCGGCAGTTGGCTTAGAGTGCCGGTCTGCAAAGCGCCCTTGTTGCGCGGCCTGCCTTCGCCGGTCAAGCGCCGCGGCGCAGCGTCATCAGCGGGAGACGACATGACCTACACCGCTCCGGTCCGCGACATCGCCCATGCCCTCACGTCGATCGCCGACCTGCCCGAGCTCATCGAGCGCGGCATCTGCGAGGATCTCGATCTCGACGTCGTCGACGCCATCCTGGAGGAGGCCGGCAAGTTCGCCGCCGAGCAGCTCGCGCCCCTCAACCGCCAGGGCGACCTGGAAGGCGCCAGCCTGGAGAACGGCACGGTGACCATGCCCGCCGGCTGGGACGAGGTCTATCGCCAGTGGATCGAGGCGGGCTGGGGCGGGCTGCCGTGCCCGACCGATCACGGCGGGCAGGGGTTGCCGGTGACGCTCTCCATGGCCGTCGCCGAGATGTGGCAGTCGGCCTGCATGGCCTTCAGCCTGAACACCATGCTGACCCAGGGGGCGGCGGAGGCGCTGGCGCTGCATGGCAGCGAG
>JAKSBI010000483.1 GCA_022361215.1 Hyphomicrobiales bacterium
ACGGCAACCTATGACGCTGGCGGCGACGAGTGGCTGATCAACGACCCCGCCGTTTCGGCCCAGCAGATTCCGGCCGGGACCGTCGCCGACTTCGCCGGCACGATGGCACCGCTCGGCTGGCTTCTGATGCACGGCCAATGCTTGTCCCGAACGACCTACGCAACGCTATTCGCGGTCCTGGGCACAACGTATGACAACAGTTGCTCCGGAACGGAGTTCGGTATCCCGGACGCGCGCGGTCGCGTCGTAGCGGGCCAGGACGATATGGGTGGCATGTCCGCGAACCGGCTGACGAACCAGACCGGTGGCTTGAACGGTGACACGCTAGGTGCAACGGGCGGCGCGGAGACGCATACGCTGACTGAGGCGGAGATGCCTGCACATAGTCATGCCTCTGGTACATTGGATGTTGGTGGCAGCTTGGGCAATCCGCCGAATGAGTTTCAGGACGGCACTACAACCATTGACGAAAATCCAGGTGGTCCTGATACAAGCAACGTGCATTTAGGAAACTCAGCGGCGGCGGCGCCATCAATCACCGATCTAACCGTCACTGGCTCCACCGCGAGCACCGGCTCCGGCTCTGCCCACAACAACGTCCAGCCCACGCTCATCCTGAACAAGATCATCAAGTATTGACATGACAGCCAAAAAGACACGACTTGGGTCCGGCGAGTTAGCGCGTCGCGCGTTACGGGCACTAGGATTGCAGTTGCTAACAATCTGGTTGTCGGTGAGTTCGATACCGCTCAGGGAGCGTCAGCCGCCGCGTCGCTGAACGTCACCGTCCCCGCCCGGGAACATTACCAACGGCGTCCAGCTTTATTCTAAGGACGTGGCAGCGAGCGCTGAGCTGAAGGTCCATAGCGAAGCCGGCAAGATAACGACGCTGAGCCCACAAAGTTTTTCCCTGATCCCCAAGGGGCCAAGCGAGAGCATGGCCTGGTCCTATTACTCGGAACGGGACGGCAAGCGCATCAATGTGGATATGCTGAGAGCGATGCGCATGCTTGAGCGACTTTCAGGCAAGAAGCTGGTCCACATCGAAGAAGACTAAGTTCTGGCTACGCGGCCAATCCAGCACCCTTTCCATTTCAAAACAGGATATGGTAGGCGGGATGGTGTCCTTCGCCAAACAACTTTGGGCGCTATACGTTGGTGGTTTGTGAAATTGCAGGTCAGTCTGCGCTCCGCCAATGACCGTTCAATTCTGTCTCTTGCAACATGCCTATTACCCTCAACAAAACATGTTGAGCCAGGAGCCAAGAAGCCCGCGTCACGTGAGGCTGAACCATCGATGATCACCAGGTCAAATTGTGTCGTAATCATCGGTGTTTTGGTCTCGTGTATAACCAGCCGATCATAGAGATAAGATGGAATGTTATGCAGTAGTTGAGTGCGGCAAAACGCAGAATGCTCAGTGCATTCGACCTTAACGTTGTCCGGCAGCTTACTAAGCAACAAATAGCTGATGGTTCCTATTCCGGCACCGAATTCCAGGACCGATCGTATGTCGCTTGTGCGCAGCACTGCGGACAAGTGGGCGAGGGCAAACTCGGTGGCGATGTGCTCAGACCCCAACTTCTGTGAGAAGCGTTTATAAATGTCTCGGGCAAGGCGCCAGTCATCACGAGAAGGTTTAATCCGCATCGATGTTGAGCCGCATTGCTCCGACAATTGATGCACTCTGGCTAAAGTTTTTGGATATTGGAAGCAACTCTAGATTTTTTTTCTCAACCATAAATTGAGGCTGGCGTAATGGGCGATCGCATTGACACAGCCCAGCCCCACCGCAAGCAGCGGCAGCAGTTCCGCCCACAACAAAATCCAGCCCACGCCCATCCTGAAGAAGGACATCAAGCACTGACATGACAGCCAACAAGACACGACTGGGGTCCGGCGACTTCGCGCGCCGCATCCGCTTTGAGCAGTCCGGGAACATCTCCGCGACCGACGTCCAGGAAGCCATTGAAGAGCTGGATACGGAGAAGCAGGGCTTGGATGCCACGCTGACTTCTATTGCAGGGCTCGGCACCGCGGCCAACAAGTACATGTTCGCGGATGGCGTCGACTCCTGGGTCGAGGGAGATATCACGGCGGCGGGTCGAGCGCTGCTGGATGATGCCGACGCCGCGGCGCAGCGGGCGACGCTCGGTTTGGTGATCGGTACGGACGTCCAAGCCTTCGACGCCACGCTGGCCTCGCTAGCCGGTCTAGGGACCGCGGCAGACCGCTTCGCCTATACCACGGCGCTTGATACCTGGACGGAGGCGACAATCACGGCGGCAGGCCGGGCACTGCTTGAGGACGCCTCGGCCGCAGACCAGCGCGTGACGCTGGGCGTCCAGATCGGCGTCGACGTGCAAGCTTTCGACGCGCAGCTCGCCGACCTTGCCGGCCTGACGCCAACGAAAGGCAATGTCGTCGTCGGGGACGGCTCGAATTTCATTTCCTTGGGCGTCGGCTCGGATGACCAGGTTCTAACGGCAGACGCCGCGCAAGTATCCGGCATCAGGTGGGCCACGCCTGCATCTGGACAGGATGCTTCGACGACGCAGAAAGGCATCGTCGAGTTGGCGACCGATGCTGAGACGCAGACGGGTACGGATGCCACGCGCGCCATCACGCCTGCAAAGCTGACGGCCAAGGAGGCTACCACTGCGCAATTCCGCAACAACACCGCCGATCGCATCCTGACCACGGACCAGGTGTGGTCGAGCGCCAGCCTCGTGACGCTGACAGACACAGGTACCATTGCCGTCAATATGAGCGCTGGCATCAACTTCCAGGTGACGCTTGCCGGTAACCGCACGCTCGGCAACCCGACCAATGTCAAGGCCGGCCAATCTGGTCTGATCATCGTAAATCAGGACGGTACAGGCGGCCGCACCCTGGCCTATGGGGCAAATTGGGAATTTCCCGGTGGAGCGGCTCCGACGCTGACGACGACAGCAAACGCGAAAGACATTCTGACTTATTTCGTGCAGAACAGCAGCCGCATCATCGTCACCGGCATTTTGAAGGACGTGTCCTGATGCCACTGCCCGGGATGATTCCGTTGTCCAAAACCGGCTATCCAGTTGAGGCCGACCTTACGGATCACGCCTCCGACACAGCCGACCAAACGACCTACAGTTTTGCGTCTCAGAGCTTCGGCGTAGCGGCCGACAATCGTCATGTCGTTGTATGTGTCGGTGGCTTGGCCGGTGCGGGCGCGCGCTCCGTAAGCAGCATGACAATCGGGGGCGTAGCCGCGACGGAAGTAGTCGAGATTGCACTCAACGCCGTGGCGTGCGCAATCTACATTGCCAATGTGCCCACGGGTACAACCGGCACCGTCTCGGTGACATTCAATGCGTCCATGGTGCGCGCGGCGATTGCGGTCTATCGGGTGGTTTTCATCGGCAGCGCGGTCGCACACGACACCGCGACAAACGTTGGCGATCCGGCGAGCGTCAATATCGATGTTCCCGCCGGCGGTGTAGGCATCGGGTTCTCTATCAACACGAACATCACTTCGGTGACCTGGAGTGGCCTTACCGAAGATATCGACGTCGACCCAGCGGAGAATTTCACCTACACATCCGCCCATCGTGAATTCTATGCCGAACAGTTAAACAGGCCCGTGTCTGTGGATTCCGTCTCGGCTGGAGTCAACAACCACTTAGTTGTCGCGTCTTTGGGACCGTGATTGATGGCCGACGCTATCGACACTGCCCAGTTCCGCCGCAACATTGGCTCAATAGCAGCTATCTGACGACCAATGCCCACCTGGTACCAAAGACGGTGTCCCTGCTGACCCTTCAGGACTCGCAGCCATTTGCAGTGGTGGTCACCCGTCCAATCCAGCAACCTTTTTGAGATCTGAGCCTGATGTACGGCCGAGGGATGTTAAATCGTGTCCAAGTCCAGCGTATGGGCCTTATGTATGAAACATACCGTTGAAAATTGCATGTCAATCCACGTGCTTCTAGTGCGGCAACGACTCGTTGTCGAGTGTTTTTCCTGTTGCCTTCAAAGAAGCATATAGACCCAAGGTTCAGAAAATCTGCTCCGGAAGGTGGTGGGCCATCGAAAACAACCAGATCAAACTGTCCATGAATTTCGGGATCGCGATGATCGTGAATAAAAATCCTATTCTTCTCTGTACTTGGAATATTTTTTTGTATCTCACGGCGGCAAAAACCAGATTTTTCAGTGCAAACAATATTGATTTCATTTGGAAGTGTTTTAAGCAAAAGGCTTGTTATTGTTCCGATGCCTGGCCCAAACTCTAGGACGGACTGAATCGGGTGTTCTCGAACCAGGGCTGATAGGTGAGCCAGGGCAAACGGTGTTGCGATGTGCTTTGAGCCGGCCTTTTTGCAAAAATCCTTGTGGATGGAACGCGCAAGGCGCCAATCGTCGACGGTAGGCTCAATTTGCATCGATGCTCACCCATGTAAGTCGGATAGGTTGATGCACTTTGATTTGAATGACTCAGGATTGGAAGCAATTATTGCGTTCATTTTTCAATCAGAAATGGGCATAATAGGCGATGATACTGAACCGCCTAGTTCCACCATGGCATTGGCCAGTACTAGCTGTCTTGCAACAGATCCTGCGTGAGTGCGATGAAGGTCAGTCCTGGCACTAGGGGTCGCACCCTTGCGGGCCCTTGAGGAGGCGTTGCTACATGGTATAGCCGTCACGCGTCCAATCCAGCATCCTTTAACAGCTTTTAATGCTGGACGTGGGATATGGAAACGGGTCATCCGCCAGACAATTCTGCGTCTAGGTGTATAATTCACGAAGTCGCAAATCAGACCGCGCTCCGCCAATGAGTGCTGAATCATGTCTCTTGCTACATTTCTACTTCCTTCAACGAAGCAGATTGAGCCATCGCCCAAGAAGTGTGCGTCACGTGAGAGCGAGCCGTCGACGATAACCAGATCGAATTGCTTCTTGAGTGTGGGTGTTTTTGTCTCATGAATGATTAGCCTCTCATAAAACTCAGATGGAATGTTGTGTAGTAGTTGCGCACGGCAAAAATCAGAATGCTCAGTGCATTCTATCTTAACATTGCCCGGGAGATTTCTGAGAAGAAAATAGCTTATGTTTCCAATTCCGGCGCCGAATTCCAAAACAGATCTTATTTCAGTCGTGCGTAAGACTGATGATAAATGGCGAAGAGCAAACTGGGTGGCAATGTGAGCAGAGCCGATTTTTCGTGAGAAGCGCTTGTGAACATCTTGAGCAGCACGCCAGTCGCCAAAGGTCGGTTTTATCTGCATAGGTGACGGCCCATATTGATCGAAGGTTTCGACGCACTCTGGTTCAAACAGTTGAGAATTAGAAGCAACTCTTGCGTTTAAATATCAACTATTGGTTGAATTTGATTTGGTGGGCGATGAGGTCGACACCGCTCTACCGCACCGCGCTATCGGCATCGTCCAGGAGAGCTAGGTTGTGCTGCAAAAGGTGCGAGCCTGGAGCGTGGAGTCGGATTCATCTCTGGCCTTGCTTTTTAGAATTATGCCAAAAATTCTAATATATCACGATTTGTGAGAGAATGGGGCGCCAAATTAGGGCCGATTGTCCCGCCTGAATCATGATATTCTCAAGCAAAATGTGTATCTAGATCGACGATATATTTCCTGGCTGCATTGTGGCTGTCCGATGAGTTTGCAGCTTGTGTTGGCAGGCTTGCAAAGGGGCACGGCGGTGCGTGCTATATTGCCCCAGTGAGCCAACCATGCCAGTTGATGCGCAAGCCCGGCCGCGCATACCCCGACCAAGCCAAGCCAGACTGGCTTGGAACCGTGGGCCGACGATCAAAGACGCCGAGAGCTCGGACAGCGCCAAACCCGGAACAAACTCGTTCTCGATCCTGCATTTCTAACGGATCGGTGGTTTGACATGGTCAATCTGTCGCAAGCCGTTTTCTGCAAGCTTCGGTCGGTCGGCTTCCATACTTGGCGTAAGATGCATCTGATCCGATCAATGGCATCCCCTGGATTGCAGAGAGTGTTCTAGGCATGCGTGAGATCGATGGTTGCACGAGCTGCGGAGAGACCGAAAGGACGGTTGTATGCGAGTACAACCGGCTGATTTTCGTCGACGATCTCTGGCGTAGCGATCTCGCTCGATACGATTATGCGCTCTGCCATGGCTGCGGTCTGGTCTATGCGACGCGCCGTCCCGAGAGGGAGGAGTATGATTTTCTCTATGGCCGCTTCAACGAGTTCCTGGTGCGGGATCCGGGACGCGCTCTTTTCAACACGCCGGAGCTTTGCACCGAGACGGCCGAGCGGATCGATCGGGAATATGTGCCGTGGTGGAAAGTTCGACGCGCGAACCTCAAGGGGCGCAGAATTCGAAAGCGGCTGTCGCACGAGCTGGACGATTGTGTGGCGTATCTTCCCGCGCTCATTCAGCATGTGCCCCTCAAAGGCGCAAGAGTGCTGCACCTGCGCGCCAAGTCGTCGGCCTTTGCCGATGTCCTGAATGGGCTGCTGGGGACCGCCGGCGTCGATGTCGTGACGCTTTTTCCGCCGCACAAGTACCTCGTCGAGAAGAGCAGAGGCGTTCGAGCCGAGGCGAGCCTGGACTACGAGGATCTGAAGATCCCATTCGAGGGCAGGTATGACCTGATCCTGGAGAACCACATCCTGTTGCACGCGCTTGACATTGCCGAAACCTTCGGCGTGTTCCGTGCGCATCTGAACGACGGCGGATCGATCTTTTTGCACAAAGAGCTGGACGACCGCCGTCTGTTCAGTAGCAACCTGTTTGCCCAGCTCCGGCCGTTCCATTTTCAACAGTACGATCTGGCCACATTGACCCGAATGCTGCGTCTCCACGGGTTCGACGTCGCGATGCTGGACTTCCTGGAGGAAAGGCGTTCCGAGATCATCGGCGTCGCTCGGATGAGGGCGGAGGCTGCGCCGGAGGTGGCCCGCATCACACGGGCTGAGCTGAGATCGCGGCTGAGAATGTATCGGCAATGGCGCGACGAGAGCATTCTCTCGCTCCCACTCGAGCTGAGCGCCGAGCTGTTCGGCGATGAGCTTCCGAGCATATGGAAGCGTGTCGTGGCGCGTGGACCATACAAGTTGCGGGGAAATGGCGAGCCGAAGGGATTCCGGTATTTCCAAGAGGCCGGGCTCACCTTTGCGAAGAGCGAGTGGTCAATGGCGACGCGACAACCAAGCACGCTCTGGTGGAACAGGCTCATGTCGCGGCTGGCCAGGGGTGCGCTCCGCCTCCTCGGAGCCCCCATGTCAGTGGTAAAAAGGACACGTCGGTGGGTTAGGCGCGTGTCCCGGCAATTCAAAACGCCGATGTCGGCAGGAAAGCCGTCTTAGCGGCGGCGCAGTCTGCGCCCGACCTCTCAACTCTTATTCTACAAGCAAGCGTGCAAGCTCACGGCGACCGTGCCGTGACAACGTTGATCGGAGTTATGAAATGACAGCCAGGATTGATTCCGCTCAGCTCCACCGCGACATCGGGGCAGTGCAGGCCCGCCTGGACGCCCTGGAAAAGGCCCAGGCCCAGAACACCGAGACATTGCAAGAGATCAAGACCCGCCTGGCCGAGCTGCGCGGCGGCCGAAAGGCGCTGGGCCTTCTGGTGACGGCTGCGGCGACCACCGGCGCGGCGGTGTCCTGGCTCATGAAGCACGTCACGTTCAACTGACGTTCCGCCCATCACCGACTTTTCAGCGGGCTCCGCGAGGGGCCTTTTTCATTGGAGCTCAGCCCATGGCAGCACCGAGCTTTTCCAGCACCCGCGCCGGCTATCGCAACCTGTGGAGCAAGCTGGTCGTCAACGCGAACGACGTGTCCCGGACGCGTAAGCGGGCCGAGAGCATCCTGGCCGACAGATGGCGCTATCAGATCGTCGAGGAAGCCACGGGCGTGCCCTGGTTCGTCATTGCCGTGATCCACTATCGGGAGTCCACCAACGACTTCGCCGGTGTGCTGCACAACGGCCAGAAGATCATCGGGACCGGACGCAAGACCACGCTCGTTCCGAAGGGCCGGGGGCCGTTCTCGGCCTGGGAGGAAGCCGCGATAGATGCCCTGAGGTTCACCGGCCTCGACGAGATCGGGGAATGGCCGGTCGAGCGCATCGGCTACGAGCTGGAGGGCTACAACGGCTGGGGCTATTTCGGACGGATCAACAGCCCCTACCTCTGGGCCGGGTCGAACCTCTACACCAAGGGCAAGTACGTCCGCGACGGCGTGTTCGACCGCAGCCATGTGGACAAGCAGCTCGGCACCATGACGCTGCTGAAGCAGCTTGTGGCCATGGACAAGGAGATCGCGGCGCGGATCGAGGGCGAGGCGCCCCCGCCCGAGCCACCTCCGCCCCCGCCACCGCCTCCGGAGCCAGGTGGCGACGACCTGCCTGCCCTTATCGCCAGAGTGAAGGCGGTGAGCGGCGCCAAGAGCGTTCTGCTCGAATGGTGAGACCTATCGTCAAAGCGTCCCGTATCGGCCGGCCTCTGAGCCGGCCTTTTTCATGCCTGCAACAGACAAGGAGAAAGACCATGGACTTCGGCGCAGCACTCGGCGGCATTCTCCGCCACATCCTCACGACCGGCGGCGGCTTCTTCGTGGGCAACGGCATGCTCACCGAGGGCGAGATGCAGACCGGCGTCGGCGCCGTCATGGCGCTGTTCGGCCTCGGCTGGTCGCTCTGGACCAAGCGCGGTGCTTAAGCTGCTGCCCCTGCTGATCCGGCACCGGAAGCTGCTGATGTATTTCGCGCCTCTGGTGCTGGATCTGATCAGGGCCAACCAAGGAAAGCTCCAGGATCTCGTCGACCGGCCGGACACCACGCCGCGCCAGGACATCGAGGAGGCCTGGAAAGATGGAGACTTCGGATGGACCGATTGATCTGCCCGGAGCCGGACCGGGACCTGAAGCGGCGACCGCTTGGGCACAAGTCGTCCGGCAAGAGCGTCGGACAGGTACAGCGCTGGCTCGGGCTCGATGTCACGGAGTATTTCAACAAGCGGGTCGAGCGGGCCGTCTGTCATTTTCAGGCGGAGTTCGGCCTGAAGGCCGACGGCCTCGTTGGCCCGAGGACATGGGGCAAGCTCTGCGAGGTGCACGAGCCGCAGCCGGACCCGGCCTACGATTGTCCCCCGCTGGACGATCCCATGCCGTTCCCCGAGCCGGACCCGCCGCCGCCGCTGCCGCGGCCCGATCCAATCGCCTGGGGCGGCATCGGTATCGGTGCCGCCTTTTTGCTGGCCATGCTGGTCTATTGGTGGCTGTGATGTGGCCTGCTCTTAAAGCCGCCCTGATAGCCACGCTCATAGCGGGCTTGATGTGTGCTGCGGCCGTGGTGAGCTACGCGCAGACACCACCGTTCCGATTGCAACAGGTGACCTGGTTCTGCCGAACCACGGAGCAGGTTGACGCTCTGATGGCGAGCCCCGGCCGTACCTTCCTGTACGGGCTGATGCTCTCCATAGCGCGAGGCCAATGCGGCATCGGCCTGCATGGCGCCACGTTCCTGTTTCTGCCCGAAGCCGTCTCTTCGAAAGGCATCAGCGCGGAAGGCGACGCTTATGTCGTCTTGAAAGGTCGGCTGTTCCCCACCATCGAGAGTGGCATCGAGGCCTTCGCGCCGTTCGATGCGGCATCTTTCACCGGCGATGATGGCGAGAAAGACGCGGCCGAGTCGGCCAAAGGCCAGGCTATATAAAGTTCTCCACTGCTTGTTGGCTGAATATTGCATAAATGCTCGGCATCGTGCTTTTTGTTCTGGCCATGGCAAGAAGAGTTGGATAGAGTCAAATGTAGACGTGGATATCCCCGTTTAGCTGACTGACTTGGCCCCGTCACAAAGCCCCCCACCTCCTCGTGACGGGGCCTTTCGCTTGGCGCGGTGGCAATCCTCACAGACCCTGTCCCCGACCGCCCATAACGTGCCAACCGCAGCACGGCTCAAACTGTCGTGCGAAGACCCGGACTGGCCCCGCCGCTGAATATTGCTCGTGCGGCGGGGCCTATCTGTCTTGTGCTCCGTGGCCAGCGGAGGTTTCGTCGCAGCCACATGAAAGAGATTCAGCCTGTGCGCGAGCACGGGCCTTGGCTCAATGTGTCACCCCGGGTCCCTGCGGGCCCGGGGTCTTTTTTTGTGCCTGGTCGGCACCGCTCAAATCCTGCTTCAAGCCGCCTTGCGCCTGCTGCTGACCAGGCCGCGAATGATGATGTAGAAGACGGGCGTGAAGACCAGCCCGAAGACCGTCACGCCGAGCATGCCGAAGAAGACCGCGGTGCCGAGCGCCTGGCGCATCTCGGCGCCGGCACCGGTGGCGACCATCAGCGGGACCACGCCGAGGGAGAAGGCGAAGGACGTCATCAGGATCGGCCGCAGGCGCAGCCGGCAGGCCTCGATGGCGGCGGCGAAACGGTCCTTGCCGGCGTCCTCCAGCTGCTTGGCGAACTCGACGATCAGGATGGCGTTCTTTGCTGCCAGGCCGACAAGGACCACGAAGCCGATCTGGGTCAGGATGTTCATGTCCATGCCGCGCAGCATGATGCCGCCGATGGCGGAGAGCAGGCACATGGGCACGATCAGCACGATGGCCAGCGGCAGGGACCAGCTCTCATATTGGGCGGCCAGCGCCAGAAAGACGAACACCACGCTAAGCGCGAAGATGAACAAGGCGGTGTTGCCGACCTGCTTCTCCTGGAACGAGAGATCCGTCCATTCGAAGTCGAAGCCGTCGGGCAGCAGCCTCTGCGCCAGCGCCTCCATCTTGGCCAGCGCCTCGCCGGAGCTGGTGCCGGGCAGGGCGCTGCCATTCACCTCGCTCGCCGGATAGAGGTTGTAGCGGGGCACCCGGTCCGGGCCGGCGATGTTGCGGAAATTCACCAGCGAGCCGAGCGGTACGATGGCGCCGTTGGCGCTCCGGGTCCTGAGCCGGGCGATGTCGTCCTGGGAGACGCGATAGGCGCCGTCGGCCTGCGCCGTGACGCGATACGTCCGGCCGAACAGATTGAAATCATTGACGTAGGCCGAGCCCAGATAGATCCGCAGGGTCTCGAAGACATTCTCCAGAGGCACGTTGAGAATCTGCGACCGTACGCGGTCGACATCGACGAAGATCTGCGGCGTCTGGGCCGAGAAGGTGGTGTAGACGCCAACCAGGCCGGGGGTCTGGTTGGCGGCGCCGATCAGCTCGAAGGTGGCCTGCTCCAGGGCGCGGGCGCCGCGGCCGCGGCGGTCCTGCACGCGCATCGAAAAGCCGCCGGCCGTGCCGATGCCACGCACCGGTGGCGGCGGCACGACGGCGATGAAGGCATCCTCGATCGCATTCATCTTGGCGCGCAGGTCGGCCAGGAGTTTGGCCTGGCTCTGGCCCTTGGCCTGCCGGTTCTCGTAGCTGTCCATGACGGCGAAGATGGCGCCGGCATTGGTGGCGTTGGTGAAGGTGGCGCCGGAGAAGCCGGCGAAGGTGGCCGTGTGAATGAACCCGGGCGTCTCCAGAACCTTCTTCTCCGCGCGGGCGATGACCTCGTCGGTGCGGCTGAGCGAGGCACCGGCGGGGAGCTGGAAAGCGACGATCAGATAGCCCTGGTCCTGGGCTGGAATGAAGCCGGTCGGAACGCGCAGGAAGCTCCAGACGGCGAGCCCGATCAGCCCGATATAGACGATGACCATGACGATGCTGCGCGTCGTGACCCAGCCGACCAGCGTGCCGTAGCCGGCGCTCAGCCGCTCGAAGCCGGCGTTGAACTGCCGAAAGAACCAGCGCATGGGAGCGAACAGCACGGCGGCCAGAGATGTCTGCGGCTCGTCCGAATGCGGCTTCAGGAGCAGGGCGCTCAGCGCTGGGCTCAGGGTGAGCGAGTTGAAGGCCGAGATGATCGTGGCCACGGCGATGGTGAGGGCGAACTGGCGGTAGAACTGGCCGGTGATGCCTTCGAGGAACGCCGTCGGGATGAACACGGCGGAGAGCACGATGGCGATGGAGATCAGCGCCGTGCCGACCTCGTCCATGGTGGAATGGGCGGCCTCCGCCGGCGACAGCCCCTCGCGCAGCTTGCGCTCGACATTCTCGACCACGACGATGGCGTCGTCGACGACGATGCCGACGGCGAGCACCAGGCCGAAGAGCGTCAGGTTGTTGATGGTGAAGCCGAACGCCGCCATCACCGCGAAGGTGCCGATCAGCGAGACCGGAATGGCGATGATCGGGATGATGCTCGCCCGCCAGGTCTGCAGGAACAGCAACACCACGAGCACCACCAGAAGCACGGCCTCGAAGATGGTCTTGATCAGCTCCTGGATCGACTCGTCGATGAACTCGGTCGGATTGTAGATGATGCGGTAGTCGAGCCCCTTGGGGAACGTTGCCTTCAGCCGCTTCATGGTGTCTTGCACGCGCTCGGCGGTGGCGAGCGCGTTCGTGCCCGGTCGCTGGGAGATGACGATGGCCACGGCCGAGGCGCCGTCGAGGTAGCTGTTGGTGACGTAGTCGCGGGCGCCGAGCTCGACCCGGGCCACGTCGCGCAGCCGCGTGAAGCGGCCGTCGGCTCCGGTCTTGATGACGATGTTGCCGAATTCCTCGGGCCTGGTCAGGCGGCCCTTGAGCTGCAGGTTGAGCTGAAAGGCCTGGTCCACATCGAAGGGCGGCTGGCCGAGCGCACCGCCGGCCACCTGCACGTTCTGCTGGCGCAAGGCGGCGACGACCTCGTCCGCGGTCATGCCGAGGCCGGCGACCCGGTCCGGATCGAGCCAGACCCGCATGGAGTATTCGCGGGCGCCGAACATCTGGATGTTGCCGACGCCGTCGAGGCGCGCCAGCACGTCGCGCACCTGCAGCAGGGCGTAGTTGGAGATGTAGAGCTGATCGTAGCTGCCGTCTGGCGAGAGCATGTGCACGACGATCAGCAGGTCCGGCGAGTTCTTGCGCGTGGTGACGCCGATGCGGCGCACCTCCTCCGGCAGGCGCGGCTCGGCGATGGCGACGCGGTTCTGCACCAGCACCTGGGCCTTGTCGAGATCGGTGCCGAGCTTGAACGTGATGGTCAGGTTCAGGTTCCCGTCGGCGGTCGACTGCGAGTACATGTAGAGCATGTCCTCGACGCCGTTGATCTCCTGCTCCAGTGGCGTCGCGACCGTGTCGGCGACGACCTCGGCATTGGCGCCGGGATATTGCGCGCTGACCACGATGGTCGGCGGCGCCACTTCCGGGTACTGCGCCACCGGCAGGGAGAAATAGGCGATGCCCCCGACGATGATCAGGACGATCGACAGCACGGCCGCGAAGATGGGCCGGTCGACGAAGAAGTGGCTGAACCTCATGGCTGGGTCGTGGCCGTTCGGCCGGGCGCGTCGGCGGGCGACGCGATGGTCGAGCGTTTCGGCGAGACCGTGCCGCCCGTGCGGGCGCGCTGGGTGCCGCTGACGATCACCCAATCGTCCGCACCGACGCCCTCGCGTACCACGCGGAGCCCGTCGATCAGCGGCCCGAGGCGCACCGGCCGGTAGGCCACCTTGCCTTTGTCGTCAACGATATAGACGAAGCGGTTCGACTGGTCCGTGCCGATTGCCGGGTCCGGCAGCATCAGGGCCTCGTACTTGCCGCTGCCGAGCAGGCGGATGCGGGCGAACATGCCCGGCGCGAAGACGCCGTCTCGATTGTTGAAGAGCGCGCGGCCGCGCATGGTGCCCGTGGCAGCGTCGAGACGGTTGTCGATGAAGTCCATCTTCCCCTTGTGGGTGAACGTCGGCTCGTCCTTGAGCGAGAGGAAGACCGGGTTCGCCGCCTCGCGGGAGCTGGGGCGCGCGCCGCTGCGGGCCAGGCGCACATATTTCAGGTGCGCGCGCTCGCTGACGTCGAAATAGAAGTGGATGGGATCGAGGCTGACGATGGTGGTCAGCAGGGTGCCGCTGGCGCTGCCGCCGGTGACGTAGTTGCCGATGCTGACCAGATGCCGGCTGGCGCGCCCGTCCATGGGCGCCCGGACCTCGGTGAACTCCACATCGAGCTCGGCCGAGCGCCGGCGCGCCTCGGCGGCCTTCAGGCCGGATTCGGCCTCGCGCTGCTCCTTCAGCCGCTCGTCATAGACCTGCTCGGAGATGGTCTGGCGCTCGAGCAGCGGCTGGGCCCGCTTCACTTCCCGCTTGGCGAATTCGAGCCGGGTCTCAGCCTGCGATTCCTCGGCCTGGGCCTGCTCCAGGGCGCGCTCGAACGGCCGTGGGTCGATGACGAAGAGAAGGTCGCCCTTGCTGACGGTCTCACCGTCCGTGAAATGAATCGATTGCAGATAGCCGCTGACCCGGGCCCGCAGCTCCACCTCCGCCACCGCCTCGAAGCGGCCGGTGTACTCGTCCCACTCCCGGATCTCCTTTTGCAGCGGCTTGGCGACGGTAACGGGCGGCGGCCCAGCGGCCGCGGGCGGCGTGGCGGGCTCCTCGCAGGCGGACACCAGCAGCGCGGCACCGAACAACGCCGCAAGGGACAGGAACTCGCGCGGGCGAGAGGAAACTGAAGGCATGACCCCGCTCTCCTCGGAAGACCTTCGAAGATCGATCCTGGCACATCCGTCACGCACGAATGTGTAGGCTGGCTGACAGTGATCCAATTCCGGAGGTCACGCTTG
>JAKSBI010000139.1 GCA_022361215.1 Hyphomicrobiales bacterium
GACCTCGGTCAGCCGCGCCACCTGCTCGGGATTGTCCGATACGGTCTTCCGCAGAGCCCCGACCCGCTCGTAGACCGCCTTCTCTCCGCTCTTGTAGGGCTCGAGAAAGGCCTCCTTGCCCGCCAGCAGATAGCCGCGCATACCGGTTTCCATGTCGCGCACGGACGCGACGATGGCATCGGCCTTGCCGAGAACCGCTTGCGTGTGCTCGACATAGGACTGCGTCCGCTGCATCGTCGAGATGCCGTAGACGCAGATGGCGCCGATGATGAGAAGGAGCATGAGCGGCGCGATCGTGCCGCTGAGCACTTTCGTGCGCGTCTGCAAGTTGGAGAATTTCATATCAGCCACCATCGCCGTTGGATCGACGATATGTTTGCCGTTAATCCTTAAATGATCGTTTCGTAAATACAGCGCCTTTACAGACACTCAATTAAAGGGTGTGTATTTCAATTTTTAGTTGAGTCAATCGCACACAAAACCGACAGCTTTCATCGCGGTCGCCAGCGCCGTATTGCGGGGAGGATTCCTGTGCCCGGGTCGCATAGGATGCCGGCGGCGCCGGTCCATCGGGAGAGGAGGCGACATGCCGGATCATTGGAAGCGGGCCCTGTCCGTGTTTGCGGCAGGGAGCTCGAACGGCGCGTTCGGACTGCACCGCCTTCCGCGACCGGCTCGACCGGACGCTGAGCGCACTGGCGGCGACCTGTGCCGCCTGACCATGACACCGCAACCGTAGGGGAACCCAACCGCATGACAACCGAGACCGATCCGCCCAAGACCCGTGTCCTGATCGTCGCCTTCGACGGCCTGCGTCCGGACATGGTGACCGACGACACCATGCCGAACCTGCGCCGTTTCGCGCGGGACGGCGCCCTGTTTCCGCAGAGCCGCGCGGTGTTCCCGTCCGAGACGCGGGTCAACCAGGCCTCCCTCGTAACCGGGGCCTGGCCGCGACGGCACGGTATCGTCGGCAACAAGTTCATCGACAGGGTGGCTTCGCCCGACGCCCTGATCAACTCGGGCGACGAGGACGAGCTGCGTGCGGCCTCGGAAAAGCTGGACGGCGCCCTGGTCGACGTGCCGTCGCTCGGCGAGATCCTGGCCGGTCATGGCAGGCAGCTCGCCGTGGTCGGGTCGGGAACGGCCGGCGGCACCCGCATGCTGCACCACGCGGCCGAGCGGCTGGGGCAGTTCCGATTCTCGCTCTACAGGCCGGATGCCTCCACGCCCCAGCCCCGTATCGGGGAGATCGTCGACGCGTTCGGCCCGATCCCGGAGGCGCGCATCCCCTCGAACGAGCGCCTGACCTACGCGACCGATACCTATCTCGGTTATGTCGAGCCGCGTCTGAAGCCCGACGTCGCCATTCTCTGGTTCTTCGAGCCCGATCTGACCTATCACTACAGCGGGCTCGGCACGGCGGAGAGCCTCTCCGCGCTCGGCCATGCCGATGCGCAGCTGGCGCGAGTCCTGGCCTATCGCGACGCATTGCCCCCCGACGACCCGCTCCACATCGTTACGCTGTCCGACCATGGCCATCTGGCCACCGAGGGTGCACCCTTCGACCTGAAGGCGCAGCTTGCCGAGGCGGGGTTCCGCGTCGGCGACCGTTTCGGCGACGCCATCGACATGGTCGCCTTCTGCGGCAGCGCCGGCGGCATCTACATCAAGGGCTCCGACGAGGCCCTTCTGACGAAGCTGTTGGACTGGCTCCGCCGGCAAGACTGGTGCGGGGTCGCGCTCACGAAGGAGCAACGCGGCGGCCTGGCGTTCGCGGACGTGCATCTGGACCACGCCCGTGCGCCCGACCTGGTTTTCACGACACGCTCCCACGACGGCCGCAACCCGCATGGCTATCCGGGCCGGTGCCCGCACGACTGGGCGCAGCTTCCGCCCGGTGGCGGCATCCATGGCGGGCTGCACCCCATGGAGCTCAGCAACTGGCTCGCCATCCAGGGCCCTGCCGTCACGCCCGCCTTCGTCTCCGACCTGCCCTGCGGCATCGTGGACGTCCTGCCGACCGTTCTGCACCTGCTTGGCGTTCCGCTGCCCGAAAGCGTCGAAGGCCGTGTCCTCGGCGAGGCACTGGTCGACGCGGCCGGCCCTTCGGCAAGCGATACCGAGACGGAGGCCCGCTCGGTGCCGCACGGGCCGGATCGCTCCTTCACGCTAACCACCTGGGGCGTCGGCGATCGCCGCTATCTGAACCAGGGTCGCAGCGGCCCGGCCGCCGGCTAGATTTTTTTGGGGGTGGATAAGTCCCATAAACAAAAGGCTTAGTGGCCGAACACGCTCCGGCGACGTTTAGACCTCGAAACACAAAGCTCCGCGTGCGGCCATTTACGCTTTTTAAGGCGCCGCCGCGTAGACTCCAGTCAACCGAAGCGCTGATCTGGGGTGGTGGGCTTTGGCGGGTCCGAAGCAAACGGCGAAGCCGCGAAGAAAGTACGGGCGTATTCTCGTCGCGGACGACGATCCGGTCCTGCTCGAGCTCGCCGCGTCCTCGCTGGCGAGCGGCGGATACGGCATCGAGACGGCCCGCAACGGCGTCGAGGCGATCCAGAAGCTGTCGCAGCACCCCTTCGACATCGTCATCACCGACCTCACCATGCCGGAGATCGACGGCTTCGGCCTGATCGAGCACATCCGGCTGCAGGAGAGGTTGCAGCACATCCCGGTCATCGTAATCACGACCAGCGACGACTACGCCTCGATCGAGCACGCTTTCGCGTCCGGCGCCACCTCGTTCGTGGCCAAGCCGATCAACTGGAGCCTGTTCCGGCATCATGTGCGCTATGTGATGCGCTCCAGCCGGAAGGAGGCGGAGCTGCGCCTGGCGCGCAACGCGGCAGAAGCCGCCAGCCGGCTGAAGAGCAACCTTCTTTCCGTCATGACCCACGAGTTCCGGACGCCGCTACATGTGGTGCTGGGCTTCACGGAGCTGTTCGTAAAGGAGGCAGACGGGCCCTTGGGAGCGCCCGAATACAAGGAATACGCACAGCACATCAGCGACGCCGCCGGGCAGCTGAACGGCATCCTCAGCGATATTCTGCTGTTTTCCCGGGCCTTCTCCGAGAAGCTGACCCTGCAGGAGGACACCTACCCGATCGCCAATCTGCTCGCGGACGCGGTCTCGTCCGCCAAGGGCAAGGCGGCGGCCAGCGGCGTCACCGTCGTCACGGCCGAAACCGTCGAGCCGGAGTGTCGTCTCGTCTGCGACCGGTCGCTGCTGGCGCGGGCCCTCGGGCACTTGATCGACAATGCCATCAAGTTCTCGCCGGCCGGCGGACGCGTCTCCGTGAGCGCGGAGCTCACCAGCAACGACTGCCTGATCTGCAGCGTCAAGGACGACGGCTGCGGCATGACCGCGGAGCAGGTCGGCGACCTGCTGAAACCGTTCGTGCAGGCGGATATGTCCAGGAGCCGCCTCTACGAGGGCATGGGCCTCGGCCTCACGCTCTGCAACTACATCATCGAGGCACATGGCGGCCGTCTGATCATCCACTCCTCGCCGGGGGACGGCACCACGGCCGGCCTCATCTTCCCGGCTCAGCGTGTGAGCCATCCGGCCATGGCGCCGGAGCGCGTGGCCATAGCCTGACGCCGAACCAGCGCTTTCAGCAAGTTGGAAATCGTCGGGTCCGGCCGGATACCGGATCGCATCAAACCGCCGCGGCGTGATTGCCCGCCAGCACCTCGCCCATATCCTCGATCGCGATCTTGCGCGTCCGCCAGAAGCGCACGGCCCGCTGCGCATTGGCGACGTTGAGCCTCATATAGACCCGCACCAGAGGCAGCACGTGATCGGGATCCGAGGCCACGCCTGTCAGGCTCGACAACGCCATCTCCTTGAAGACCTCGGGCCCGATCTCGTTGGCCCGGCAGAGAATGGCGAGCGGCGTGCCGGAGGGGTCCGACAGCGCACGGCGCGCGGTCTCCAGGTCGATGTCGGTCAATCTGGCGAACCCGACCATGAACTCGATCGGCTTCTCATCGACGAGGAACCGCATCAGCAGAGACTCGTTGAGTGCGCCGCGACGCACGAGATCCTCGATGTAGCGCTCGACCTTGCTGAGCGGCTCCTGGTCGAGTTGGCCCTTCATCGTCGCGATCACATCGTCGAGCTGCTCCGTGCCGACATCGGCGAACTGCTCGAGGAGCTGATGGCGCAGCTTCTCGGAGACGAAGTTGACCATGTCGGTCAGGATCTCTTTCGGCACATCGCTACGGTCGACCATCGCCTCCTGCATCTGCTCGCTCTTCTGCGAGCGGTCGGCGATCTCGATCATGGTCTGGTTGCCGATCTCAGCCTGCTCGTTGCGCAGCAGCCCGACGACCACCGAATCGTTGCCGTGGGTCACCAGGGCCTGAGAGAGGTCCTCGCCGATATCCGGACGCACCGTGATGGCCTGCAGATGGTCCTGGCTCTGGCTCTGGGTGATCTCGATCAGGTCTTCCTGCGTCAGCACGGGGCTCTGTTGCAGGACCGGGCGCGCGACGGCGATCTCGTCGCTCGCCAACCTTCGGATCAGCTCGTGCGGCGCATTACCTTCGGCTGCCAGTCGACTGGCCAGTTCCTCACGGATCTGCGTCTCGAGATCATAGGCGATCTGCCCCATGATATCGCCGAAATACCAATTCTGGCGCTCGGTTAAGCTCTCGGACTCGCTGAGGAAAATATCGGTAATTTCACGAAGAAGATCGCGTCGCTTTTCGCTGCATGGCTCGCTCGCCAAATGCACGAGCTTTCGAAGTTGAAGAAGCTGATCCGTCACGGGGCGAGCCTATGTTTTGGTAAACGCTTACATCTGAGCCCGAGTATATGTTCGGCCCCTTTACCGAGTGTTACCGATAGGACACGAAAAAAATAAAGGCGGCTCTAGGGCCTGCAGACATTCACGTTGCGGCGCCGGATCGATCTCGCGCCATGGTTAACGAATTATCTAACCCTGGTGATGTATCACGCCCGCATACGCGCCAACCTGAAGCCGTACGGAATCCGCCGGGAAAGGTCCTCATGGACGATATGTCCGCGCGCGATGCGGAGCACACCGCTGCCGGTGCCGCCATTGAGCGGATACGCAGGCGCCTGAACGGCGCTCGCGCGGGGACAGGTGCGTCGGGCACCGCCGGGCGGTCCGGTGCGCGAAAGAAACCGGCCGACAGCGGCGACGCGAAACAGCGGACCTGGCGCGGCAGACTGCGACGCACCTGATCCGGACCAGCCGGTCCCGAAACCCTTGCGCAAGGGACGGCGGCAATTGTCCGGCGATGGACACGCAATGCAGATCACTTTTGCGATACCCGGGCTCGAACGGCGCCGTTGCCGCTGGCGCCCGGCCGTTGTCCCGGCAACCAGCAGGCTCCCTGTTTTCAAGCACCTGACACCCTATGGCAGCCAGGGCCTGTTGAGGTTCACCAGCGCGTGATCGCCTGAGAGGACGCTGTCGCGGCATCGTGATTGGCAAGTTGCCCGGTGCGGGCCCATATCGGTCGACAGGCCTTTGAGGAGGGGGACGTAGAGGAAGGGAAAGTGAGCGCACCATGCGCACGATATCGCTTCTCGCCACCGTTCTCGCTGTGTATTGCGGCGTTGTTCTGCTTGCAGCCTGGTCGATCACGAGCCTGACACGTCACACCGCCGCGCCCTCCGGCCCGGCTTTCGTGGCGTCGGAGGCCACAGTGGCCGGCAGCACATTGCACCGGTCGAAGCCTGTCACGCGTTGGGACCGTCCGGCCCGTCCGCACGAGCCGACCTACACCTATCACGACGGCGCCGACGACGAAGACTATGCGCCGATGACCGTGATCACCGCGCAACGCGTCGACCCGAAGCCCCCGTCGTCGACCGGGCTGAACTGCTTCGTGGGCTACGACGCCATGAAGAAGAAAAAGAAGGCCGCACGCCTCTAGCAAGCGCTCAGCCGCCTTCGCCGAAACCCGATCCGGGCCGGCGGTAGGCGTCGCGCGGCGGGCTGAACACATCCACGACCGTGGCCCCCTCGGGGCCGGCCCGGAAGGTGTGCGGCACGTTGCCGGGCGTGCGCCAGAAATCGCCGGGCGCGACCGACACCTCCTTGCCGTCCTGAACCCGGACGCCGCTTCCCTCCAGCATGATCCCCCATTGCTCTTCCGGGTGGCTGTGCATCTTGCCTTCGGCATTGGGCGCGATCCGAACCACGGACAGCATGGCCTGCTCGCCCGGGAAGATCCGGGTCTCGACCCCGTCGCTCAACGTGCGGCGAAGGCCTTGAGCCATATCGTGCAGATTGAAGAAATGCTCCTCGGACACGTCCCTACTCCTCGTAACGGCCACCGTGGCCCGCCCAAACGGCCCGGCAATTCGCAAAACCTGCCATGAGGCTGCCCTTTCCCCGGCCCGGTGATCCGAGCGGGCCTGCCGGACGTAACGATAATTCACATAACACGGTGCACCATGGTAGGACTTTCAGTCTGTTACGCTACGTATTCTGTAGACGGCAAACGTGCCGAACGAGAACGTATGTCCGAGCTCGTTCAACAGGTGGCGGAGCGCAAGGACAAGTCCGCTTTTCGCGAGCTGTTCCTGCACTACGCGCCGCGGATCAAAGCCCTGATGATGCGACAGGGCGCCGATCCCGAGACTGCCGAGGAAATCGCGCAGGAGACCATGTTGACGGTCTGGCGCAAGGCCGGCCTGTTCGTTGCCGCGAAGGGCAATGCGTCGACCTGGATTTTCACCATCGCGCGAAATCTCAGGATCGACCGGATCCGCCGGGAGGTGGCCTGGCAGGCAACCGTGAGCGAGGCCCCGGAGGAGTTCGACGACGAGCTGCCGCCGGACGAGGCGGTTGCGCAGGCGCAGGAACACTCGCAGCTGCGCGGCATCATCGCGCAACTGCCGCGCGATCAGAACGAGGTGGTGAAGCTGTCCTATCTCAACGGGCTGAGTCACAGCGAAATTGCCGAGCGATTGGAGATACCGCTCGGCACAGTGAAATCGCGGATCCGACTCGCATACCAGAAGATTCGCGAATCGCTGGAGGAAGGTAAATGACGATCCAACATCATCCGGACGAGGCAACCCTGATGAGCTACGCGGCGGGCACGCTGAGCGAGGCGATGTCCGTCGTGGTCGCCAGCCACCTCGAGCTCTGCCCGCTTTGCCGTGCACGCACGCGCGAGCTTGAAGTCGTGGGCGCCGCCATCTTGGACGATGTCGCACCGGCCGACATGTCGCAGACCTCGCTGGACGCCTTCTGGCAAAAGCTCGATGCGCTCGACGACAAGGTGCTGAGACTTCATCCCGAACGCATCGTTCGGCGCCCCGCGGGTGGCGAAAACGGGCTGTCCGGGCCCTTGGCGACGCTGTTGGGTCATTCGCTCGACGAGGTGCCCTGGAAGCGCCTCGCACCGGGAATTCGCTATCATAGCCTGCCGCTGTCCGACCCGAGTCGCGGCGACCTGCGCCTGCTGAAGATCGCGCCGGGCCGCAAGATGCCGGAACACGGCCATGGCGGCAGCGAGATGACGCTGGTGCTGAGCGGCAGCTACCAGGATCGGTTCGGCCGGTTCGGCCCCGGCGACGTGGCGGATCTGGACGAGGACGTGGAGCATCAGCCCATCGTCGACATCGGGCAGGACTGCATCTGCCTGGTCGCAAGCGAGCATCCGGCCCGGTTCAAGGGTCTTCTGAGCCGCCTGCTGCAGCCGCTGATCGGGATGTAGGGGCCGTCTTGTCAGCGGCCTGGAAGCTCGCCTGGATCACCGGCGCGAGCTCCGGCATCGGCCGCGAGCTGGCTCTGCGACTGGCGGACCGGGGCACGCAGGTTGCCGCAACCGCCCGCTCCAGGGCGCCACTCGACGCGCTCGCCGGCACATCCCGTCCCATCTTCTCGTTCCCGGCCGACGTTACCGATGCCGAGCGCATCGAACACCTCGTCGACGACATCGAGCGCACGCACGGCCCCATCGACCTGGCGGTCCTGAACGCCGGCTTCTGGCAACCGGTCTCGGCCGAGACCTTCGACGCCGACGCGATCCGTAAGACCATGGACGTCAACTATCAGGGCGTCGTCCACGGCCTGGCCGCGCTGCTGCCGCGGATGATCGCACGACAGAGCGGCCGGATCGCCATCGTCTCGTCGGTTGCCGGCTATCGCGGCCTGCCCCGCTCCGCGGCCTATGGACCAAGCAAGGCGGCGCTGATCAATCTGGCGGAATCGCTGTGGCCGGAGCTGCTCGCGTCGAACGTGCACCTGCAGGTCGTCAATCCCGGCTTCGTGGAGACGCCGATGACAGCGAAGAACACGTTCAAGATGCCGATGATCATATCGGCGGAGGCGGCGGCCGAACGGCTGCTCCAGGGGCTTGAAGGCGACCGTTTCGAGATCGCCTTTCCCCGCCGCTTCACGGTGCTCATGAAAGTGCTGCGCCTGCTGCCCTATTCCCTGTTCTTCTGGCTGGTGCGCCGCTACATCCTGCGTCGTCCATGACCGCCCACCGCTCCGCCATCCA
>JAKSBI010000857.1 GCA_022361215.1 Hyphomicrobiales bacterium
GATGCGCTCGATCAGGGTCACGCCCAGCTCCTCCTCCAGCCGCCGCACCTGCACGCTGACCGCCGGCTGCGTCAGGCCCAGCGCGTCGGCGGCCCGGGAAAAGCTGCCCAGATGCGCAACCTGCTTGAGCGCCCGGAGCTGCGCCAGAGGTGGCAGGCGTTTGGACATCTATAAATTCATATCATTATCTGCATTAGGATAATTAATTTGTATTATATAATTCAAGCCCTTAGCCTGTCAAACATCCAGGCCGACCCTTCTGCAGCGCAAAGATAGCGACCCTATGACCCTCTGCCCCATCCCCAGTCAGGCGCTCATCGTTCGCGACATGCTGACACGGGACGCCGCAAGCGTGCTCGGCATCTACCGGGAGGGTATCGATACGGGTCAGGCCACGTTCCAGGACCGGGCGCCGCCCTGGCCGCTGTGGGACCGGGCGCATCTGAGCGCGGGCCGGCTGGTGGCCGAGCGCGCGGGCCAGGTCGTCGCCTTCGCCGCCCTCTCGCCCGTCTCGTCGCGCGCGGTCTATCGGGGCGTGGCCGAGGTCAGCCTCTATGTCGCTGCCGCGTCCCGCGGGCTCGGTCTCGGCCGGCAGCTCCTCAAGCGGCTGATCGCGGCGTCGGAGCGGCACGGCATCTGGACGCTGCAGGCCGGGGTGTTTCCGGAGAACGCCGCCAGCGTGACCCTGCACCGGAGCGAGGGGTTCCGGCTGGTCGGCACCCGCGAGCGCGTCGGCCGCATGGGCTTTGGCCCGTTGGCCGGGCACTGGCGCGACGTGCTACTGCTGGAGCGCCGCAGCGCCGTGACAGGCTGTCCGTGACACCGACCGGCGGGCCCGCGCCCCGAGCCGCCGACGCGCTGAAGCAGATCGTCGCCCCCAACCGGCACTTCGCCCGCCTGGTCTGGCCGCTGTCCTTCGTCCAGCTCATCTCCTGGGGCACGCTCTACTACAGCTTCACCCTGTTCCTGGGCCCCATGGAGCGCGAGCTCGGCTGGAGCCGCGCCGAGCTGACCGCGGGCCTGACCATCGGCATCGTGACGGCGGGCCTGGCCTCCATGCCCCTCGGGCGCCTGATCGACAAAGGCCACGGACGCGCCGTCATGACGCTCGGCTCGGTGCTGGCCGGCGCCCTGCTCTTCGGCTGGTCCGAGGTACAGAGCCTGACGGCCTATTTCGCGCTTTGGCTCGGTCTGGGTGTGGCCATGGCCGCCACGCTTTACGAGCCCGCCTTCGCCATTCTCGTTCGATCCCTCGGGCCCGGCGCCAAGCGGGGCGTGGCCACGATGACCCTGGTCGGCGGTTTCGCCAGCACCCTGGCGATCCCGCTCTGCCACATCCTCATCACGAGCCTCGGCTGGCGCGAGACGCTCGTCGTGCTCGCCGGCGTCAACATCGTGCTGGGCGGCGCGATCCATCTCCTGGCCATTGTAAGCGCCGGCGCCCCGCAACCGGAGAGTTCGGCCGCCAACCCCGCGCAACCGAGCGACGTGGCAAGGGTGCTTCGCGGCCCGGCCTTCTGGTGCCTGTGCCTGGCCTATGCCGCCGGCGCCTTCGCGGTCTCGGCCATGATCTTCCACATGGTCCCGCTGCTCTCCGAGCGCGGCTATCCGGTTGCCGCCGCGGTCGCGGCGCTGGCGGTCATCGGTCCCTCCCAGATCGCCGGCCGCGTGCTGGTGACGGTGGTGCTGCCGAAGCTGAGCCTGCTCGGCACCGGCCTGATCGCGCTCGGGCTGCCGGCCCTCGGCCTGATGCTGCTGCTCGCCGGAACCGGCACCCATTGGGCGGTGATAGGTTTCGGGATCTGCCTCGGTGTCGGCAACGGCATCGCCACCATCGCGCGCGCCAACTCGGTCACGGAGCTCGTCGCCGCGACCAGCTTCGGCGCGGTCAACGGCGCCATGAGCCTTCCGATCAGCCTGGGCCGCGCCTTCGCCCCCTCGCTGGCCTCCCTGGTCTGGGCGGCGACAGGCGGCTACGACGCCGTCCTTTGGGGGCTGATCGCCATCGCCGGCCTTTCGGTGCTGTCCTTCGCGCTCGGCATCAGCCTCGCGCGGACGGCGGCTCCTCCAGGATAACCCCGGCCGCCGCCATCTCCCGCAGGGCCTCGGCGCCGCCCTCGGCGGTGACGGGCCGGGAGGCGTCCGCGATCAGATGCGCCTCGATACCGGCGGCGGCCGCGTCGAGAGCCGTCGCCTTGACGCAGATATCGAGCGCGAGGCCCCCGATCCAGACCCTCCTGACGCCGCGCCTCGCCAGCTCCGCCGAGAGACCGGTCTCGTCGAAGGCCGAGTACTGATCCTTGTCGAAACGGGTGCCCTTGGCGACCGGAACGGCGTCCGCCGGCAACGCCAGGTCCGGGTGGAAGGCCGCACCCTCGGTGCCCTGGACGCAGTGCACCGGCCACGGGCCGCCTTCGGTCGCGAAGCTCGGGTGGTTGGGCGGGTGCCAGTCGCGCGACGCATAGACCGGCACGCCCGCCGCCCGTGCCGCCGCGATCCACCCGTTGAGCACCGTCACCACCGCGTCCCCCTCCTCGATCGGCAAGGCGCCACCGGGACAGAAATCGTTCTGAACGTCGACGATCAGCAGCGCATCGCCCTCTCGCAGCACCGTTTCGGGCTCCACCATGACCTCCGATCCCAGATTGACCCGTCGATCCGCATCCTAGTCCGGATTTCTCCCCCTGGCGCATCCCCGGCCCGCGAGACCTTGACCGCCCCCATGCCGTGCGCAATGCTGCCTACTAAACGAACGTTCACTCAGCATCCATGCCGACAGCCTTGCAGGTCCAGAATCCTCAGCTTGGCGGGCGCGAGCGCATCCTCGTGGCCGCCACCGAGCTGTTTGCGCAGAGCGGCTATCACGCCACCTCGATCCGCGACATCGCGCGGGCCGTCGGCGTCACCGTGGGCGCGATCTACGCGCACTTCGCCTCCAAGAGCGAGATCCTGCTGACCGCCTACGCGCAGGGGGTCGAGCGCGTCATCAAGGCCGTCGACGACGCCACCGCCACCGCCGACGAGCCCTGGGAGCGGCTGGAGGCCGCCTGCCGGGCCCATCTGGACCTGCTGCTCTACGCCGGCGGCCTGGCGCAGGTGGTCGTCCGCGTGCAGCCGGACGACGTACCGGATGCAGCCGCCGACCTGGTCGCGCTCAGAGACCGCTACGAGAAGCGCTTCAGAGCCATCGTGTCCGAGCTGGACCTGGCGCCCCATATCGACCGCAGGCTCTTTCGCCTGACGCTGATGGGGGCCCTCAACTGGAGCAAGACCTGGTACCGCCCCGGCGGCACCGACACGGCCACCATCGCGCGCCAGATCGTCGAGACCCTGCGGCACGGCGCCACCACACCGCAGGCCGCGCCATGACCGCCAACGGCGAAATCCTTCACCCGCCAAAGGTGCTCGTCACCAAGATCGGCCTCGACGGCCACGACCGGGGCAGCCGCATCGTCGCGGCCTATCTGCGCGACGCCGGCATGGACGTGGTCTACACCCAGCCCTGGCAGGAGCTTTCCGCCGTCGTCCGGCTTGCGCTCGAGGAAGACGTGGACGTGATCGGCATCAGCTCGCTCTCCACCGATCATCGCCTGGTGCCGAAGCTGATGCACCGCCTCGCCGAGGCCGGGCTCGGCCATGTGCGCGTGGTGGTGGGCGGCATCGTGCCGGATGCGGACGAGGCGGAGCTGCTCGAGGCCGGGGTGGCGAAGATCTTCCATCCCGGCGTCGCGCGCGACGAGATCATCGTCAGGGTCGCCGACTATGCGGCGGATGCCAGGCGAGCACGAGGGGGATCGGGGGGACCGAGATGACAGAACATGCCGTTCAGCTTCCGCTGCCGGGCTTCGAGGCGGCGCGGGGGCGCTGGCGCGCCGACTATGACCGGCAGATCGGCCACGACACGGTCGTGCGCAACCGCTCGGGCATCGAGATCAAGCCGCTCTACACGTCCGAGGACTGGAGCTCGGAGCGCTACATGGACGCGCTCGGCTTTCCCGGCCAGCTGCCCCTGACGCGCGGCATCTATCCGACCATGCATCGCGGGCGCACCTGGTCGCAGCGCCAGCTCATCGGCCTCGGCACGCCCGCCGACTACAACGCCCGGCTCAAGACGATCCTGGCCCACGGTGGCACCGCCGGCAGCCTGATCCCGTGCAACTCCGTCTATCGCGGCTTCGACGGCGACGAGGTGGACCCGCTGCTGCTCGGCACCTGCGGCGCCGTGGTCAACACGATCGACGACATGGCGACCTGCTACCGGGACATCCCGATCGACCGCTTCTCGACCGCGCTCAACGACCCCTCGCCCTTCACGCTTCTGGCGCTCCTGCTCGCCGTCGCCAAGCGGCGCGGCATCCCCTGGTCGAAGATCACGGGCACCTCCAACCAGAGCGACTATCTCTCCCACTTCGTCGCCAACCACATGTTCTTCCGGCTGGCGCTGCCCGGCGCGCGGCGCCTGCTCGTCGACCACATCGCCTTCGCCAACGTGCACCTGCCCGGATGGAACCCGCTCTCCATCGTCGGCCAGCACATGCAGCAGGGCGGCGCGACGCCGGCCGAGGCCATGGGGCTGACGCTTTCGACCGCCATCCAGTACGCCGAGGACTGCCGCGCCCGCGGCATGGACCCGGACCGCTTCCTGCCGCGCTTCACCTTCTTCTTCGACATCTCGATCAGCTTTTTCGAGGAAATCGCCAAGTTCCGGGCCGGCCGGCGCATCTGGCAGCGCATCGTGCGCGAGCGCTTCGGCGCCAGCGATCCGAAGGCTATGCGCTTCAAGTTCCACGCCCAGACCTCCGGCGTCGACCTGACCCGCCAGCAGCCGCTGAACAACATCTCCCGCGTCGCTGTCCAGGCCATGGCCGGGATCTTCGGCGGGCTGCAATCGCTGCACACGGACGCCCATGACGAGGTGCTGAGCGTTCCGGCCGAAGACGCCGCGCGCATCGCCGTCTCGACCCAGAACATCCTCAAGGAAGAAGCGCATCTGACCGACGTGATCGATCCGCTCGGCGGCTCCTACTATGTCGAGACGCTCACCGACCAGATGGAGGCGACGATCGTCGCCGTGATCGACCGCATCGACGCGGCCGGCGGCATGTACGCGGCGGCCGAGGCCGGTCTCGTGCAGCACATGATCGGGGAGTCGGCGCTGGCCTTCCAGGACAAGGTGGAGCGCGGGCAGGAGACCGTCGTCGGCGTCAACAGGTACCAGATCCCGGACGCGGACGAGGCCCCGCGGCAGGCGCTCAGCCCGCCGCCGGCCGACGTCATCGAGGCGCAACTCCAGGCGCTCGAGCGCTACAAGGCGGAGCGCAGCCAGGCCGCGGTCGCGCGTGCCCTCGACGATCTGGCACGGGCGGCGGCGAGCGAAACGGAGAACGTCTACGCCAAGGTGGTCGACGCCGCCGATGCCGGCGTCACCCATGGGGAGATCTGCGGCTGCCTGCGCCGCGAGCTTGGGGACGGCCAGCCGCTGATCGTTGCATGACGACCGTCGCGCCACCGGTGGACCTGGACGCCGCCGCCCTGGTCGCGCGGCTTCGCTCCGGCGAGCTGACGGCGCTCTCGCGCGCCGTCACCGAGCTGGAGCGCCTGTCGCGCTCGGCACCGGCGCTGCTCGCGGCCATGGAGCCGCATCTGGGCGGCGCCCTGGTGGTCGGCGTGACCGGGCCGCCGGGCGCGGGGAAGTCCACTCTCGTGAACGCCACGATCCGTGAGCTGCGCCGGCGCGGCCGGACCGTCGGCGTCGTCGCCGTCGACCCGTCGAGCCCGGTGTCCGGCGGCGCCATCCTCGGCGACCGCATCCGCATGGGCGAGCACACCGAGGACGACGGCGTCTTCGTGCGCTCCCTCGCCTCTCGCGGCCATCTCGGCGGGCTCAGCCCCGCGGCCGTGCGCGTGATCGACGCGCTCGATGCCGCGGGCAAGGACGTGGTGATCCTGGAAACCGTCGGGACGGGCCAGTCCGAGATCGACATCGCCGCCATTGCCGACCTGCGCCTGGTGGTGATGGCGCCGGGCCTCGGCGACGACATCCAGGCCATGAAGTCGGGCGTGATCGAGATCGCGGACGTGCTGGTGGTGAACAAGGGCGACCTGCCGGGCGCCGACCGGACCGCGCGCCAGCTCAAGGCCGCGCTTGCCCTGAGATCGGCGGCGGCCAGGGAGGTGCCCGTGCTGCGCACCGTGGCGACCACCGGAGGTGGCATCGACGCGCTCGCGGATGCCGTCACGGCCGCATCCGAGCGCCTGACCCCGGAAACCGCAGCCAAGCGCCGGCGGCGGCGCGCCCACCACCTGATCGGCCTCGCCGCGGCCGCGCTCGTGCGAAGCCGCATGCAAGCGCGCTCCGATACCGAGATGCGCGCGCTCTGCAACGCCGTCTTGAGCGGATCGCTCTCGCCCGCCGACGCCGCCAAGGCCGCGCTCGGCTCTGAGTAAGGCGGCGCGGCAAATCCGGAGTTCGACGGTTAACCACTCACGAAAGTGTTAGCGGGCGCCCGTGGCGGTGCCGGTCGGGCGTACCTATCTGATGCTCCAGCAAACGTAGGAGCCTGGAGATGTACACCGACGATCTGATGAATTACGACGAGCTCATCAGGGAGAAAAAGGGCGCCAGCGGAAATGTGACCGGCGCTTACACGGTTGCTCTGCCGCTTTACGCTGTCGTGGTCGGCGCGATGTCGACGGCCTGCTACTTCCTGGTGTTTTAGGCCCTGGCGCCGCCCTATGGCGACGGCGCGCCGTCGCGGATCAGCTTGTAGTTGATGGAGTCCAGGAGCGCCTCGAACGAGGCGTCGACGATATTGGGCGAGACGCCGACCGTGTACCAGCGCTTGCCCGTGCGGTCCCGGCTTTCCACCAGGACGCGGGTGGTGGCGTCGGTGCCGCCGGTCAGAATCCGGACCTTGTAGTCCACCAGCTCCAGATCGTCGATGTAATCCTGATAGCGGCCCAGGTCCTTGCGCAGTGCCGTGTCGAGGGCGTGCACCGGGCCGTTGCCCTCCCCGACGCTCATCATGGTCTCGCCGTCCACATGCACCTTCACCGTGGCTTCCGACACGGTGACCAGCTCGCCGATGGCGTTGTGCCGCCGCTCCACCATGACGCGGAAGCTGTCCACCTCGAAGAAACGCGGCACGTTCTCCAGCGTGCGCCGGGCCAGCAGCTCGAACGAGGCATCGGCGCCGTCATAGGCGTAGCCCACGGCCTCGCGCTGCTTGACCTCGTGCAGCAGCGTGTTGATGCGCGGATCGTCCTTCTGCACCGTCATGCCGATGCGCTCCAGCTCCGCCAGCACGTTCGAGCGCCCGGCCTGATCCGAGACATAGAGCTTGCGCCGATTGCCGACGGCCTCGGGCGGCACGTGCTCGTAGGTGCGCGGGTCCTTCATGATGGCCGAGGCATGGATGCCGGCCTTGGTCGCGAAGGCCACCTCGCCCACATAGGGCGCCTGGCGGTTGGGCGCGCGGTTCAGGATCTCGTCCAGAACGCGCGAGGCATGGGTCAGGTTGCGCAGCCGGTCCGCCGTGATGCCCGTCTCGAAGCGCTCCGCGAACTCCGATTTCAGCATCAGCGTCGGGATGATGGAGGTCAGGTTGGCGTTGCCGCAGCGCTCGCCCAAACCGTTGAGCGTGCCCTGAATCTGGCGCGCCCCGGCGCGCACGGCCGCCAGCGTGTTGGCGACCGCGTTCTCCGTATCGTTATGGGTGTGGATGCCGACATTCTCGCCCGGGATCACCTCGAGGACGGCCTTGACGACCTCTGAGATCTCATTGGGCAAGGTGCCGCCATTGGTGTCGCACAGGACGACCCAGCGCGCACCCGCCTCATGCGCCGTCCTGGCGCAGTCGAGCGCATAGTCGCGATTGGCCTTGAAGCCGTCGAAGAAATGCTCGCAGTCGATCATGGCCTCGCGGCCGGTCTCCGCGATCGCCTGCACCGACTGGCCGATGGCATCGACATTCTCCTCGTTGGCGATGCCCAGCGCCACCCGCACGTGGTAGTCCCAGGACTTGGCCACCAGACAGATGGCATCGCATTCCGCCTGCAGGATCGCCTGAAATCCCGGATCGTTGGAGACGCTGCGCCCGGCGCGCTTGGTCATGCCGAAGGCCGTGCACTTGGCGCTCTCGTAGGCGCGCCGCTCGGAGAAGAACTCCGTGTCCGTGGGGTTGGCGCCCGGATAGCCGCCCTCCACATAGTCGACGCCGAGCCTGTCGAGCGTCTCGGCGACCAGGATCTTGTCCTCGACCGAGAAGTCGACGCCTTGGGTCTGCGCGCCGTCGCGCAGCGTGGTGTCGAACAGATAGAGCCGTTCCTTGCTCATCGCCCCAACCCTTCTCTCCCGTGGGCCTCGCCCAGTACTAGCGCGCGATGGTCCAGGTCGTGCCTTCGGGCCCGTCCTTCAGCGCCACACCCATGCCGGCGAGCAGGTCGCGGATCCGGTCCGCCTCGGCCCAGTTCTTGCCGTCCCGCGCCGCGGCCCGCGCCGCGATCAAGCTTTCCACTTCCGTCTCGTCGACGCTGACGGAGCCCGGCCGCCAGGCGGCCCAGTCCTCCGCGCTCTGCCCGAGCAGCCCGAGAAACCGGGCGCAGGCCTTCAGGCAGTCCGCGGCGCCGGCCTCGCCCTTCGCAGCCTGATGCCGCAGCTCATGCATCGCCGCCAGCGCCTTCGGCGTGTTCAGATCGTCCTCCAGCGCCTGCAGCACGCCGGCGCAGAGCATGCAGCCCGTCTCAGCCTCCGCCGTCAGCTCGTACCAGTGGTCCAGCGTGCGCTTGGCCTCGCGCACGCCCGCTTCCGTCCAGTTCAGCGGCTGGCGGTAGTGGGTCGTGAGCATGGCGAGACGGATGGCCTCGCCCGGCCAGTCCTGGAGCAGATCGTGCACGGTGAAGAAGTTGCCGAGCGACTTCGACATCTTCTCGCCCTCGACCTGCAGATAGCCGTTGTGCATCCAGACCTGCGCCATGATCTCGGTGCCGTGGGCGCAGGTGGACTGGGCGATCTCGTTCTCGTGGTGCGGAAAGACGAGGTCGACGCCGCCGCCGTGGATGTCGAAGACCTTGCCCAGATGCGCCGCCGACATGGCCGAGCACTCGATATGCCAGCCGGGGCGGCCGCGGCCCCAGGGGCTTTCCCAGCCGGGCTCGTCCTCCGCGCTCGGCTTCCAGAGCACGAAGTCCATCGGGTCCTTCTTGTAAGGCGCCACATCGACCCGGGCGCCCGCCAGCATCTCGTCCGTGGAGCGCCGCGAGAGCGCACCGTAGCCCGGCATGGCGGGGACGTGAAAAAGCGCGTGGCCCTCCGCGGCATAGGCGTGACCGGTCTCGATCAGCCGCTCGATCAGGGCGATCATCTCCGCGATATGCCCGGTGGCGCGCGGCTCGATATCGGGCGGCAATGCGCCCAGCGCCGCGATGTCGGCATGGAACTGCGCCGTGGTGCGCTCGGTCAGCTCGCCGATCGGCACGCCCTCCTCCTTGGCGCGCGCGTTGATCTTGTCGTCCACATCCGTGATGTTGCGGGCGTAGATGACGTGATCGGCGCCGTAGAGATGGCGCAACAGCCTGTAGAGCAGGTCGAAGACGACGATGGGCCGGGCATTGCCGATATGGGCATAGTCGTAGACCGTCGGTCCGCACACATACATGCGCACGCGCTCGGGGTCGAGCGGCGCGAAGGGCTGCTTCTTGCGCGTCAGCGTATTGTAGAGTTCGAGAGCCACCGATCCCTCTCAGGGCACTTAACCGCCCGACGGCCGCATCCAATTCAAATTGTCGAAGAACAGGGGACGACCGCGCCGGCTAGGTGCTAGCTCGGAATGATAATGCCGCAACAGATAGCAGCTGGTTTCCATGCCGTCGTCATCTTGGGCGAGACAATGTTAAAGAACGCGTAAGAGGTCAACCCCGCGCGCCGGAAAGACAGCTCATTCCGGGCTCGACAAAGGTCGTACCCCTGAGAGGGCCCGTCGCGCCACGGCGCCGAAGACGATCCACTGGTGCCGTCTTTTCGCCCCCTTTGCGGCGCAGGCGCGGACCAATCAATGACATATTCAAGGCGCTATGATATTCGATACGGCGCGCGAGCCGGCAGCGATGGCTGCGCGCCGGCGCCGGCCGAGGCCGCGCAGGGGCGCCGTTTGAGCGTCAATACCGTTTGAGCGTCAATCACGTGCCGACCGGGCAACGAGCGAATCAACGGAAGACGGCTGCTATGACACGGCGATGGTGGGCTTTTGGCATCCGCTCCGGCCTTGCGGCCGTGAGCTTGGCTTGGCTCGGCGGCTCGGCGCTGACCACGCAGACCGCCCTGGCACAGAGATTCGATAGCCAGCAGCAGCAGCCCAGCTATCAACGGCAACACACGCCGCAGCAGCTGCGCTGCATCCAGCTCGAGAACGAGCTCGCCAACAACTGGCTCAAGGACCAGAACCCGCAGCGCGACACGACCAGGCAGCTGCGCGCGCAGGTCCGGAAGTTCGACCGCATCTTCCAGACCACCCAGGCCCAGGCCAACCGCGCCGGCTGCTACGAGAACGTCTTCATCTTCGGACGCGCCTTGAAGCGCACGCCGAAATGCATCCGCATGCACAACCGCATCGAGGACGCGCGGCGCCAGCTCTCGCGGCTCAACGAGGAGCTGGAGCAGGCCCGGTACCGGCGCAGCGGCGCCGGCCGCCGGCAGCGCCAGGACGACTTGATCGCGGCGCTCGCCCGCAACGGCTGCGGCGCGCAGTATCAGCGCGAGACGCGCCGCCGGCGCGGCCTCTTCGGCGGCTGGTTCACCAATGACGGCGTCTTCAGGGACCAGGAGCCCCGGCGCGACCTGGAGACGTCCAGGATCGTCCCCTACGCCACCTACCGGACGCTCTGCGTGCGACAGTGCGACGGCTATTACTTCCCGATCAGCTTCTCGACCCTGCCGAGCCGCTTCCAGTCCGACCTGCAGAAGTGCATCTCGCAATGCGCCGCCCCGGCCCAGCTCTACGTCTACCGGAACCCCGGCGAGGAGCCGGAGCAGATGGTGTCCACCGACGGCAAGGCCTACATCCAGCAGCCTTACGCCTTCCGCTACCGCAAGGAGTACATCAAGGGCTGTTCCTGCAAGGTCACGGAGTACAACCCCGAGGATATCGCCAACCACGGCAAGCAGCCCGCGGACGGCGAGGAGGAGAAGTCCGGCGCGGCCCCGGCCCAGGGCGGCGCGGCCTCCAAGGTGGCCAAGGACGCCTCAAGCACGACCGAGCAGCAGTAGGCGGGGACGCCGGTCGGACGGAGCTTCGGTCGCGGCGAAACCGTCCCGCTAAAGCGGCTCGCGGAACCCGTTGGTGATCGGATAGCGGCGGTCGCGGCCGAAATTGCGCCCCGAGACCTTGACGCCGGGCGCGGCCTGGCGGCGCTTGTATTCCGCGATGTAGAGCAGGCGCTCGATCTGCTTCACGGTATCGGGCGCGTGTCCGCGCGCCACGATGTCGGCGAGCGGCAGCTCCTCCTCCACCAGGCACCTCAGAATATCGTCGAGGGCGTCATAGGGCGGCAGCGAGTCCTGGTCGGTCTGGTTCTCGCGCAGCTCCGCCGTCGGCGCCTTGGTGATGATGTTCTCCGGCATGACCGCGCCCTCCGGCCCCAGACAGCCCGCGGGCCGATGCCCGTTGCGGTAGCGGGCGAGGTCGTAGACCTGGGTCTTGTAGAGGTCCTTGATCGGGTTGAAGCCGCCGTTCATGTCGCCATAGAGCGTAGCGTAGCCCACCGACACCTCCGACTTGTTGCCGGTGGTGACCAGCATGGGGCCGAACTTGTTCGAGATCGCCATCAGGATGCTGCCGCGGGTGCGCGACTGGATGTTCTCCTCCGCCGTGTCCGGGGGCAGATCGTCGAACAGCTTGTCCAGGCTGGCGGCGAAGCCGTCCACCGGCTCGTGGATGGGCACGATGTCGTAGCGTACGCCGAGGCGCTCGGCGCAGTCCGCCGCGTCGCTCAGGCTCTCATTGCTGGTGTAGCGATAGGGCAGCATGATGCAGTGCACCTTGTCGGGCCCGAGCGCGTCGACGGAAAGCGCGGCGCAGAGCGCGGAGTCGATGCCGCCGGAGAGCCCGAGCACGACGCCCGGAAAGCGGTTCTTGCGCACATAGTCGCGCAGGCCCAGCATACAGGCCAGATAGACGGCTTCGTCCCCCTCCTCGAGGGTCGCCCGCTCCCCCGGCTCGCAGCGCCAGCTCTCGCCCTCGCGGCGCCATTCGGTCGTCACCACCGCCTCCTGCCAGGCCGGCAGCTGAACCTGCAGCGCGCAATCGCCGCTCAGCACGAACGAGGCGCCGTCGAACACCAGCTCGTCCTGCCCGCCGACCTGGTTGACGTAGATCATCGGCAGCCCGGTCTCGGCCACCCGCGCCACCGCGATATTGGTGCGCACGTCGAGCTTGTCGATCGAATAGGGCGAGCCGTTCGGCACGATCAGCAGCTCGGCGCCCGTCTCCTCGAGGCATTCGCAGACCTCGTCGGTCCAGATGTCCTCGCAGATGGGCACGCCGAGGCGCACGCCGCGAAAACTGATCGGGCC
>JAKSBI010000004.1 GCA_022361215.1 Hyphomicrobiales bacterium
AGCGCATGTCGGAGGAGGCCGACGAGGGGCTGAACAGCTTCCTGGAGAAACGCGAGCCTGCCTGGTATTCGCCGTGAGGCCCTAGCGTTACATGCCGAACCACCAGGGCAGGGGGTAGCTGTCCTCTTTCAGGCCGATCGCTTCCAGGCAGCGGCTGCGCTCGACGCGATATGCGGGCGAGAGCTTGTACCAGTCCATGGGGATCTGGCCGCGCCTGGCATCGAAATAGGTGCTGGATACCATCTGCGCCAGGCTCTTGGCGGCCGAGCTGCAGGCCGCGAACTCGTCCTCCAGCCGCGCGTCGGACTGCAGGCTCCAGATGCTCTGGCTGCGGCTCAGGACGATCGGCGAGATGTTCCGGCTCTTATAGTCGTTCAGGGCGATCGCCTCGTAGCGATGCAGCTTGTCCCAGAACTGCCGGGCCTTCAGGGCGTCGGCGTGTGCCGGCGCAGCCAGAAGGACTGTCGCCAGCACCGCCGTCAAGGTCGTCATTCGCATCGGGCCGTCTCCACCGTCGCGGCGTCAGGGCCGCGTTGCGATCGATCTCAGCTTTTGTGCAATCCAGTCCGACGCCTGCGCCATGTTCTGCCGCCAGACGCCGTAGCGGCACTGCAGCGCCGCATGACGGTCCATATCCAGTTCGACGCGGCCCATGGCCGCGTGAGCGATCAAAAGATGGTTCAACATAGCAGTCTGGCCTCCTGCTTGTCGCCGCTTGCCTTGTCTTACCCGACCGGGTAAGACGACCAAGAAATGCACTATGTGCGTCTCTGATTGACAATGTGTGCACTCTGTGCGCATCTGTCAAGGGTGGGAGCGCAAAAAGTGCGCATCTGTGGATGAAGCGTATCGAAACGGGGTGGGGAATCCGAGGCGTGGAGTTGACGAAAATGAGCCCGAAGCAATTTCGTGAGTGGCGCAGATCGCTCGGATTGAAGCAGAAGGATGCGGCCGAGCTGCTCGGCCTGAAGAAGCGGATCATCCAGTATTACGAGAAGGGCGAGCGCGACGGCAAAAGCATCACGATTCCCAAATATGTGCGGCTTGCCTGTTACGCGCTACGGGAGGGCGTGGCGGATTTCGACGGCGACACGACCGTCGGCCTTGCACATACCGTGCATGGGGGAGGGCACTGAGGGGCCGGCACCGAGCCGGGCGATGTGCGGGCCTTATTCGGCCTGTACGAGCTCCTGGCCAAGGGGCGCCGACGACCAGGAGGCGAACGGTCTCTGGGCCAATCGGGAATTGTGGTAGCGCTCGTCGCCGGTGACCTCGGGGCCGAGCCAGGCCGGGCGAGCGAAAGGCTGATCTTCCTGCTCCAGCTCGATCTCGGCGATCACGAGGCCGTCATTCTCGCCCGAGAAGACATCCACCTCCCAGACCATGCCGGCGACCGTCACGCGATACCGGGTCTTCTCCACCAGCCCGCCCTGGCGCACCCGCATCAGCACCTCGGCCTCATCGACCGGGATGTCGTACTCGAACTCCAGGCGGCTGAGGCCGGAGCCGGGCAGCTTGACCGTCAGCGTGGCCTTGCCGTCGCCCCTGATGCGTACGCGCACGCTGGCGTGGCCGTTCGTCGCGAGATAGGACTGGCGAATGAGAACCCCGTCATCGGCGTGTTCGCGCCAGGACGGATCGGCGACAAAGAATTTTCGTTCGATTTCGACCGGCACAGGATAGGCCCCTCAACCCCGTCTTCCTCACCAGACTTGGGGCGATAATGCGCCGGCCCGCCATACGAAGATGTCCCCGGAACGCGCCCCCGCCCCATGGCGGCGCAGAATGTAACAGTCGTGTTACGGACGCAACCGGAAATACAGGAACACAACTTTCTTAGCCTGGCGGCAGCCCGGCTGAGGGCCGGTGCACTTGCAGCCACAGGGCAATGGGCTGCGGAGCGACGGGAAGGCCATCCACCGACGGCCTCCCGAAGCGTCGCGAAGGCGCGCTCAGGCCTTCAGCACGTTGTGGCCGAAATACATGAACTCCTTGTCCATCTTGGAGACCTCGGCCGCGGCCAGCTTGAGCTTGGCCCCGTCGAGCATCTTGAAGCTCTTCTGGGCCTTCACCCATTCGTCCGCCGGCTGCAGCGTCGAGAGGGTGTAGGTGGTGGTCTCGTTCAGATAGTGCGTGGGCACGACGATCTTCGGCTTCAGACGATCGACGATGGCGTTGGCCTGCTCGTAGGAGAGAATGTGCTGCGAGCCGTCCACGGGCAATGTCAGCACGTCGATCCGTCCGATGGCCGTCCAGAAGGCGTCCGGCGGGTTGTGGCGGTTGTCGCCCCAGATCAGCGTGCGGATGCCGCCCGTTTCGACCACGTAGACCACCATGTCCATGTGGCCCACATTGTTGGGCGGGCAGGCCTCGGCGCCGAACTCCTTCAGGGCGTCGGTCCAGGGATACCAGCCGGGCGCCACGCAGGCGTGCTTGTCGGCGAAGCCCGTGATCTTCAGATCGGCGAACGCGTAAGTCCCGACCATGCGGTCCAGCACCATGGTCGAGTGCGGCCGGTCGATGGCGTCGTGGTCGAAATGGGTGTGCGTCGACATGGTGATGTCGACCGTGGTCTCCGGGAACTTGGTCTTGTACCAGAGACCCCAGGCGCCTGAGGGGTCGTCCCGCCAGGGGTCGAAGAGCACCGTCGCCCCGCCGGGCGAGGTGATCTTGATGGCGCAATGGCCGTAATAGTCGATGCCGACGGTGCCATCGGGAAAGCCGGATTTGCCTTGCAGCTCGATGACGTGGTTGTTGTTGCCGGGCTGCTTCCAGTCGGTGGATTGGGCGCGGGCCGGCCTTGCGCTGAGCGTCGCGGCGGCGGCGCCGACGCCCGCTGCGCCCGCGGCGAAGAAGAGCGAGCGCCGCGAGAGCCCCGGCGCCATGTCGTCCCGGGCGCCATCGATGACCGTCGGCTTCAGATCTCTCTTGTCCATGGTGTTCCTCCCTCATGTGGAACGGCTGCCGGAGGCATGGGCCTCGCGGCCTCGGAATCCTACCACCGGGGCGACATGCACCTGCTATGGGCAAGATAGGGGCGGAATAAGGGGGCAATCCCAATATCAGGGCAGGGACAGGAGATGGCTTCTCAGGTTCACCCGAGCGTCGAGCCCGAGCTTCCTGCGGATGTTGTTGCGGTGGAAATCGATGGTGCTGGTCTCCCGGGAGAGCGCCTTGGCGATGTCCTTGGTGGTCTGGCCGTTCATCACCATCTGCGCGATCTCGATCTCGGTGGGCGTGAGGCCCTCGAAGGCGGACACCAGCTTGTCGGCGAAGGACGAGGTGATCTTCTGGAGGTTGGCCTCGACCAGCTCGACATAGGAGCGGTCCGGCTCCTGGTCGCCGACCGTCTGCCGCAGCTTGGCCATGTGGGGCAGGATCAGGCCCTTGATCTGGCGTAGCACCTGCTCCTCGAACTCGGCCCGCGACGATTCCACATTCGACAACAGCACGCGCAGCGCGGTGTTTGCCTCCTCCAGCTCGCGCTCGCGCTGAAGCAATGCCCTTTCGACGGTGTTGCGGCGAAGGATCTCCTGCTGAAGCCCCTCGTTGAGCTCTGTCAGCTCCCGGGTCCGCTTGGCGACGCGCCGTTCCAGCTCTTCGAGGCTGTCGTGCAGCTCGCCCTCCAGGCGCTCGCGCCGCGCCACCTCGATCAGGAGCGCAAGGTCGCCCTCGATGAGCCGGCGGAACTCCTGCAACAGCTCGCGGTGGAGGACGGCGGTCCGGTTGTGCCGCTGGTCGAGCACGCAGATGGTGCCGAACAGAGTGCCGTCGGGCCAGACCAGCGGATAGCCGATATAGAACGACATGCCATGCTCGAGATCCTGATTGTCGCGCCAATCGGGATCGGCATGGGCATCGCGGACCAGAAGCTCGTCGCGGTTCCGCAGTACGGCATGGCAATAGAGCTTGTCGTCGAGCATGAAGGATTGCCCGACCCGGTAGGGGTTGCCGTCCCCGCTGCTCGATACCAGCACGGAATGGTCCGGCGGCTCGGTGCGCATCACCAGGCTCGAGGGCACATGGGCGATGTTCGCGGTCAGATCGACCACGTGTTGCCACTTGGCGATCAAGGCCTCGGGGATATCCGGCTTGCGAACGCTCACGCGCCACCTCCAACCCAATCGCGTGAAAAACCATAATGCGCGACGGGAAGGATGGCAAAATCGGCGATGCGGCGCGTGTCAGGGCTCGGCCGTGTTCGGCTGCAGCCTCGAATGGGCGGCCGGCGCGCGTCGCGCCGCAGTGCCGTCCTGCGTCTCCGAGCGGCTGCACTCCACGCGCGCGCCATGCCTGTCGAACAGAAGGAGCCGGTCCGGGGCCGGGGCAATGCCGACCGACTGGCCCACACCGAACCGTTGCGCTGCCGTGTCGGGAAGCCGCACGACCAGGTCCCGGTCCATCGCCATGATGTCCTCGGGGGCGCGCGGGCAGAGCGAGATCAGGGTTTCCGCGCCCAGATACTCGATACGCGTCACGGTGCACGCAATGCCGGGCTCGTCGGCGTTGGGATCGCAGATCGCCGTCGCCTCGGGCCGGACGGCCAGCGTCAGCGCGCTGCCGTGAGGCGCGTCCGCCGAGACGGCGAGGACGTGCCGGCCCACGCGTATGCGGCCATCCACAGCGCTGGCCTTGAAAAGGTTGACCGGCGGGCTTCCGATGAACTCCGCGACCGAGAGGCTGCGGGGCTGCTCGTAAATCTCCCGTGGCGTGCCCACCTGAAGCAGCTTTCCATCGCGCATGACCGCGACCCGGTCGGAGAGCGTCATCGCCTCCGCCTGGTCGTGGGTGACGAAGACGAAGGTCTTGGCGAGCTTGCGATGCAGCGCCGCGATCTCCGCGCGAAGCTGCACGCGCAGCTTTGCATCGAGATTGGAGAACGGCTCGTCGAGCAGAAAGGCGTGCGGACGGCGCACGATCGCTCTGGCCAGCGCGACCCGTTGCTGCTGCCCGCCCGAGAGCTGGCTCGGACGGCGATCGAGCAGTTTGTCGATCTCCAGCGATTTTGCGACTGCGGCGACCTGCGCCTCGACTTGCCTGCGGACCCGACGCGCCCGCGGCCACAGCGTCTGCATGACGGGCAGCCGCTCCACGGGTCCAAGTCCGGCGACGAGCAGCGGCAGGGCGACGTTCTGGCGTACGGTCATCTGCGGATAGAGCGCATAGTCCTGGAAGACCATGGCGATGTTTCTGTCCACCGGTTGCAGATGATCGATCGGCCGGCCGCCGATCTCGATGGAGCCTGCATCCTGCGTGACCAGGCCTGCGATGACCCGGAGTAGGGTCGATTTTCCGCAGCCGGACGGACCCAGAAGGGTCACGAACTCGCCATCGGCAATGCTCAGGGAGACATCGCGCAGCACCTGGGTGCCGTCGAAGGATTTGGAGATCGATGTGAGTGTCAGTTGCGACATCGTCAGCTCTGCAAATGGGAGAAGCCGCCTCTCTCCGCCGCAATGGCGTGCAACGGAGAGAGGCGTCGTCGTTGGCCGCGGGCCGGGCGTGCCGGCTCGCAGACGCGCTTCAGTCGGACAGCAGCCGGTCGACCTCGGCCGCGATCCCGGCCAGCGCGTCTTTCGGCGTCATGCGCTGAGCGACAACCTCGTTCACGCGGTCATGGATGGCCTTGTTGATCCGCAGCCCGTTCTTGCCCGGATAGGCATAGAAGGCCGTGATCATCGGGAGCTGCTTCAGCGACGTCGCGAAGTTCGGGTTCTGGTCGTAGAAGCGGCCCAGGTGGCTCGGATCGTCCGCCAGGAGCTGGTTCGGGGCCATGTAGCCGGTGGTCGTGACCACGGTCTTGCCGCCCCAGACGCCGGTCGCCAGAGTGAGGTACTTCCAGGCGGCGGCCCGGCGTTCGGGGTCCTTGGTCAGGATGATGCCGACATTGCCGCCGGCCGCGATGCGGGCCTTCTCGGTGCCGACCGGCGTCGGCAGGGGCGCGGTCCTGAACGCGAACCGGCCGCCGATGTTCTCCGTCGTGCGGACGAGCTGAGCCGTCGAGTTCCAGGTGATGCCCTGCTTGCCGGCTGCGAAGTTCTGCCGTGCGGCCGACCGGGTCAGGTCGATCATGCCGCCGTCCTTCACCGCCCGGTCAAAGATTGTCAGGGCGGCCAGGCCGGCCTTTCCGTTGAAGCCGATCCTGCGCCGGTCGTCGCTGATCAGCTTGCCGCCATGGGTCATCACCAGCGTTTGCAGGTACCAGTTGCCGGGGTTTCGCGTGAGATGAATGCCTTCGAGGCCGGGCTCCAGCGCCTTGATGCGGGCTGCCAGCTCGAAGATGCCGTCCCAGTCGGTCGGGAAGCTGTCCGGGTCGCCGCCGGCGCGCTTGACGAGATCCACATTGTAGTAGAGCACCGGCGTCGAGAGGGCGAGCGGAAGGCCGTAGACCTTCCCCCGGTAGGTGCCGATCCGCATCATGCTTCGGCTGAAGCCGCGCTTTTTCCAGTCGGTCTCCCGGGCGATCAGATCGTCGATCGGCTCCGCCAGGCCGCGTGCCGCGACGATCCGCGTCCAGTTCGTCCCGACGAACACGATGTCCGGCAGGTCTCCGGTGATGTTGCCCCGCAGGATGAGCTGCATCTGCTCGTCGTAGTTGTTCGATGGCGCCAGAAACTCGACCGCGATGCCGGGCTCTCTTTTCTTGAGCTCCTCGGTGACGGCCTCGTGCACGACCTTGACCACTTGCGGATAGGCGTAGTGCACCTTGATCGTGGTGTCCGCGGCGGCGGGCATCGCGGTGACGCCGGCCAGCAGCCCCATGGCGAGCGCGGCAACGGGGAGTCTCTTTCCAAGCATGACGGTCTCCGATGGTCTATTTCCTGAAGGGTGAGAGGGCGATCCCCTCGACGAAGCGGCGCTGGGTCAGCAGAAAGACCAGCACCATGGGGGCGGTGACGACCACCGATGCGGCCATCAACGCGGCGAAGTCCTCGCCGGCCTCCTGGTTCCGAAAGAAGACGATGCCGAGAGGAGGCGTCGCGACGGTCTGGTCGGTGATGACGATCAGCGGCCAGAACAGGTCGTTCCAGTGGAAGATCACGGAAAAGATCGAGAAGGCGGCTATCGCCGGACGCGCAGCGGGCGCGGCGATGCGCCAGACGATCTCCGTCTCGCCGAGGCCGTCGAGGCGAGCCGCTTCGAGCACGGAGTCGGGAAGCGTGACGAAGAACTGCCGGAACAGGAAGATGCCGAACGCCGACGCGACGAAGGGCAGCACCAGCGCCCAATAGCTGTTGGTGAGGCCCGAGACATAGCAGAGGACGTAGATGGGGAGCGCGGTCACCTGCACCGGCACCAGCAGCCCGAGCAACACCAGGCCGAAGAGCGGCCCGCGTCCCTTGAAGCGCAGCTTTGCCAGCGCGTAGGCGCACGGTATGGCGATAAGGAGCTGGAGGGCGAGTATGGCGGTGCAGACGAAGACGCCGTTCGCCATGTAGAGGCCGAGCGGGACCTCCGCGAAGACGCGGGCGAGGTTCTCGATCAAGGTGCCGGGATGCCCCGGCAGGAGCGAGAGACCGCCCTGCAGGATCTCGCCGCTGGTCTTGGCCGCGGCGGACAGCATCCAGACGAACGGCAGGACGGTGAAAAGCGCGACGGCGATCAGAAAGCCGTGACGCAGCAGCGCGGCCGGGCTCGGCGCCGGCTGTCGGCGTGCAGGCCTAGGCATGGGCCGTCGCCCGTCCGCGGAGCGAGGCCATGTTGGCCGCGGTCAGGCTCAGGATGATGACCAGGAACACGACCGTGAGCGCCGCGGCGTAGCCGGTCCGAAAGAAGCGGAAGCCCTCGACGTAGAGCGTGTGGAGGAGGACTTCGGTTGCGTGATTGGGGCCACCCTCTGTCAGGACGGCGACCGTCTCGAAGGTCTCGAAGGACTGGACGGTGACGATGACGGCCGCGAACAGGCTGGTGGGGCCGAGCAGGGGCCAGGTGACATAGCGGAAGCGATCCCAGGCGCTTCGGACGCCGTCCATGGCTGCCGCTTCGTAATAGGTCCTCGGGATCTTCGCCAGCCCGGCCAGGAAGAGCACCATGAGGTAGCCGAGCTTCAGCCAGATGCCGATCACCGCGAGAACGGGCAGGGCGGTGGCCGGGTCTCTCAGCCAGTTCCGGCCCTCCAGGCCCATAAGCGCGAGACCGGCGTTCAGCGGCCCGACGGTGGGATGCAGGATGAAGTCCCAGACGACCGCCATGGCCACGACCGTTGCGGTCACCGGCAGGAAGATCAGCGTACGGTACCACGCCTTGAAGCGGCGGCCGGACTCGATGGCAAGCGCGACGGCCAGCGCCAGCGCGAACGTGGCCGGTGCGACCAGCAGCACATAGATCAAGGTGTTGGCGAGGGACCGCCGGAACAGGGGATCGGCGAACAGATCCAAATAGTTCGCGACGCCGACCAGCTGCGCCTCTCGCGCCCCGAGCTGCCAGTTGGTGAAGGACATGAGCACGACGCCCGCGACCGGGCCGGCGACCAGGACGACGAGGCCCAGCCCCGCGGGGACGGCAAACAGATAGGGCGCCAAGCCGCTCCGTGCCGGCCGCACCGGCCGTGCCTCAGGTCCGGCCGGCGATGGCATCGGCCAGCCTTGGCGATGGGGCTGCGGCGAAGAAGCGCTCGTCCTGACGGGTCAGGCCGTCGGGCGCGACGAGGCGCCAATGCAGCCGCCGCGCGCCGAACTCGTACTCGATCGCGCCCGGGAAGCCGGCATCGCCGGCGAAAGGCGGTGTCCCTTCGTGCAACGAGAAGGCGGTCGAGGGCGCGGTGACGACGGCGCACTGCTCCCACATGCAGACACGGTGCTCATGGCGGTGGCCGCAGGCGATCAGGCGGATCGGGCCGGTCTCGACAAGCCGGCGCAGGCGCTTGCGGGCTTCGGGGGGTACGGCAGCGGAAGAGGCATCGGGCTCGTCGAACCGGCGAAGGAATGGCGGCTTGTGCATGAAGAGAGCGGTCGAGCCGCCATCGTGCGCCGAAGCGGCGTCCTCCAGGACAGCCCACTGATCGTCTTCCGCGGCCCAGCCGGTCCCGAAGAGCTGGCTGTTGATGCCGATCAGGGTCCAATCGCGATGGCGTTCCACCCACGGCGTCGCATCGAAGGTCCGCTCGTGCGCGTCACAGCGCTCCGGGGAAACGGTTTGCCCGAACACCGGGTCCGGCGGGCCGTCGCCGACGTCATGATTGCCCGGCACGGTCCGCCAGCGCACGCCGAGACGGTCGAGCTCGGAGCGGGCATAGAGACGGCTGGCCTGGTCGTCCGGGTCCTCGAACAGGATATCGCCGCCATGCACCAGCAGGTTCGGCGACAGCGCGCGGATCTCGTCGGCGACGATGCTCCAGTTGCTCCGGCAGATGGCCGCCGGCGCCCCATGCCGGCGGTAGGTGGTGGCTGCCAGATGGGTGTCTGAGACGTGAACGACTCGAAAGCTGGACTCTCGACCTTGCACCGCGCGCTCCCCTGTTGTGACGCGCGACGATGCCGAATGCATGTTACAAACATACGAACGTTATGCTGTTTGATGAAATCTCGTGCCGATGTATCGTCGGCTTAAGGCGGCCAATGGCTTCTAACCCATTGAACAGGCGTTATAACCTATGCTCGGCCGGCTCCGAGTCGTCGGGGCGGGCAATGGCGGGCAAGAGATCGACGGTTAGTGCCCATGCAGCTCAAGCGTAAGTCGGCTCCACCTCTCTGGGAGCAAATCCGGTCCGTGCTTGCGGAAGAGATCGTCGGCGGCACCTTCCCGCCCGGCGATCAACTGCCCGCGGAGCCCGAATTGATGGAGCGGTTCGAGGTCAGCCGCTCGACGGTGCGCCGCGCCATGGCCGAGCTGGAGGACCAGGGCCTAGTGCGCGTCGAGCAGGGGCGGGGGACCTATGTCCACGACCACGTGCTGCACTACCGCATCTCCAAGCAGACCCGCTTTTCCGAGAACCTGATGTCCCAGGGCCGGCGGCCGCAAAGCCGGGTGCTGGCGGACGAGATCGTCGAGGCGACGGAGACGGTGGCCCGCGCGCTCGGTATCGCGACCGGCAGCCCCGTTTATCGTCTCGCCCGGCTGCGGTCGGCGGACAAGGTGGCCATCCTGGTCGGATCGGCCTTTCTGCCCGCAGCGGATTTTCCGGGCCTGCTCGACGATAACCTGCGGCACCCGTCGATCTCGGCGATCTACGAAGCCCATGGTATCGCGTCCTATGTGCGCCTGCGGACCCTGGTCTCGACGCGGATGCCGTCCGACTGGGAAGCCCGCCTTCTTCGCCAGCCCCGGTCGCGGCCGGTGCTCGTCACCAAGAAGGTCGATGGCACGCCGGAGGGAAAGCCGATCGGCTACGGCGAAACCGTATTCGCGGGCGATCGCGTGGAGCTGGAGATCGACAACCTGACGGCGCAGGCCGGCGCCGGTTTCGAGCTGGTGTGACGGTCGCAGGCCGGGCGGCGCTCAACGGTGCGGCGTGGCCACGGGCGTGTCCAGCCGGGGCGGGCCCGGGTCTTGGGTGGCCTCGAGCGCTTCCAGCAGCAGCCAGGAGCCTTCCTTGCGTCCCATATGGCGCTCGATGGTCCGCAGCGCCTCCGGGATGTCGCCGGTGGCGACGGCGGCCGCGATCTGCTGGTGCTCGGGGAAGGACTTGGCGATGTGCTTCGGGTGGTCGCCCAGACGATTGCGCAGCGCGGCGGTCTTGGCGGCGATGAGCTGATAGGCGTCGGAGAGATAGCTGTTGTCGCACTGCTCGAAGATGGTCGCGTGGAAGCGCGTGTCCAGGTCCAGATAGCCGGCGGTATCGTTCCGCTCGCAGCGCTCTGCCATCCGGTCGACGATGTCTTGCAGGGCCTGCGCGATGCGTGGCCTGTCGCGCTTGACCGCGAAGGTCAGGGCGCTGGACTCCAGACTGACCCTGAAGTCGCAGATATCCTCCAGCTCCTTTTTCGACGGTAGGAACACCGAGGCGCCGCGCGGCGGCGCGATCACCACCAGCCCTTCCATCTCCAGACGCATGAGCGCTTCGCGGATCGGCGTCCGGCTCACCCCCAGGTCGCGCGCAAGGGTGGTCTCGCGCAGAGCCGCGCCCAACTCGTGGCGGCCGCCGACGATGTCCTCGCGCAGACGGTCCGTTACGACCTCGGCCAAAGACCGTGGGCGCTCAACGGGTTGCGATCCGGCGTCGATCCTCACAGAGCTCAGTCCTTCGGCGGCGGTCGGGGCGCGCGGCCAGTGATATCACCGGCACAGACGCGGTTCTAGCTTGCCGCTGCATCTCGTGTTCTGTATACAGGATACAAGTTTAACGATGAATACAAAAGAGCGACGGCCGACGGGAGGATGTCCAACACCTTGCTTGATCAGCGTCTGACCCAGCTCGACCGCGCCCGCCGCGGTCGTGGGCCGGCGGTGGTTGTCCTCCGACGTCGCGCACGTGCCGGTGAAGCCTTTTCCGGCGATCGGAGCGGACCTGTTCACGCTCCGAGGCCGCGCTAGCGACAACTTGGAGGAAACTGCAATGCAGATCTGGAGAGCAACACGCTGGGCCAAGGTCATCGCGCTCGCGGCGTCGGCTGCGATCGGCGCTTCGGCGGCGGAGACGGCGCGGGCCGGCGACTATCCCTCGAAACCCGTTTCGGTGGTGGTGCCCTATTCGGCGGGCGGCGGCACGGACGTGATCTTTCGCGCCGTGTCCTCGGTCATCCAGCAGTATTGGGGCCAGCCCATGCTGGTGCTGAACAAGCCGGGCGCCGGCGGCACCATCGGCGCCTCGTTCGCGGCCAAGGCCAAGCCCGACGGCTACACGCTGCTGGCCGCCCTGCAGGGACCGCTGATCCTGAACCCGCTGCAGCAGAAGGTGGACTACGCCCTTTCGGACTTCGTGATGATCAGCCAGCTCGTCGCCAATCCGATGGTGCTGGTGGCCAACGTCAAGTCCAAATGGAAGGACGCCGGCGAGATGATCGCCTACGCCAAGGCCAATCCGGGCAAGGTCAAGCTGGGCAGCACCGGCTTCGGCAACCTGCCGCATCTGATGACGCTCTACCTGCAGAAGCAGACGGGCGCCCAGTTCGCGATCATTCCCTTCAAGGGCAACGCGCCGGCCAGGAAGGAGCTGCTGGGCGGGCACATCGACGGCTTCATCACCACCCAGTTCACCGATCTGAAGGCCGGGAACCTGAAGGGCCTGGCCTGGCTGTCGGAGAAGCCGTTCCCCGGGCTCGAGACCATTCCGACATTCCCGCAGCTCGGCTATCCGAAGATCGTGGCCGACGTCTGGTGGGGCGTCGCCGTGCCCAAGGGCACGCCGGACGCGGTGCGCGAGAAGCTGCGCACGGTGCTCGCCAAGGTGGTCGAGGACAAGACCTTCAAGTCCATGATGAACAAGATGTCTGTCCCGATCGACCATCTGGACACACCCGCCTTCAAGGAGAAGGTCGACAAGCTGGCCGCGTTCTTCCCCGGCTATCTCAAATCGATCGGCATGACCAAGAAGTGACGGGCGGATCGCCGGCCCCGGTTCGCACGGTATGACGGTACATCGGCATGAAGCCGCGCCATCCTGACGTTTACATCGGCGGCGGAGCGGTGGCGCTCGGCCTCATGGGCCTGTTCCTGGTGGTCCCGCGCGAGATCGACGCCTTCATCCAGTTCGGGGCGTCGCCCGGCATGTCGCCCCGGGTGTTTCCGCAGGTGGCGCTGACCGCGCTGGCCGGGCTCGGGCTCATGCTGGTCGTCGCGCGGCTTCGCGCAGGGACCGGGCCGGCGCCGGACGAGGCCGAAGGCGTCACGCCCGGCGGCCGAGCGCGGGCGCTGGCCGCCTACGCCGTCATGGGGCTCTATGCCGTCCTGATGGAGTGGCTGGGCTATCTCCTGCTGACGCCGCTCGCCATCGTCGCGCTCGGAGCGCTGTTCGGCGAGCGGCGCTGGCTTCGGCTGGCGGGCGTCGCCGTCGCGACCACGGCCGTCGTCTGGGCCTTCTTCCGCTACCTGCTGTTCCTGGTGCTGCCGGAAGGAACGCTCTTCACCCACGGGCTGGGCGGCTGATGATCGAGACGTTCTTCTCCAATCTCAATATGGGGCTGGAGACCTTCCTGCACTGGCACAACGTCCTCGCCGTTTTCGTCGGCGTCGCCACGGGCATCTTCATCGGCTCGATTCCCGGCATGACGGCGACCATGGCCGTCGCCCTGCTGGTGCCGCTGACCTTCACGCTGGAGCCGGTCACGGCCCTGGCCCTGCTGATCGGCGTCTACAAGGGCGGCATCTACGGCGGATCGATCGCGGCCATCCTGATCAACACGCCCGGGACCCCGGCGGCGGCGGCGACCGCGCTCGACGGCTTCCAGCTGGCGCAGCAGGGCAAGGGCAAGAAAGCCCTGAAGATGGCCATCTACGCCTCGGTCCTGGCCGACATCTTGAGCGACATCGTTCTGATCCTGGTCGCCGCACCGCTCGCCGCCGCCGCCCTCCAGCTCGGGCCGCCGGAGCGGGCGACCCTGCTGCTGCTCGCCATGACGATCGTCGGTGCGGTCTCGGGCCACTCCCTGCTCAAGGGGCTGATGGCGGCCTTTCTCGGCCTGCTGTTCGCCACGGTGGGGACGGACTTCATGACCGGAACCATCCGTTTCTCCTTCGGGTCGGGCGAGCTGGCGAAGGGGATCGGCCTGATCCCGCTGCTCATCGGCCTGTTCGCCATCCCCGAGCTGCTGGTGCAGATCGAGAGGAAGGTGAAAGGGCGCCGGTCGGTGATCGTGACGACCTCTGCCGATCCGGCCGACAACCGGGTCTCGTGGGCCGAGTTCAGGGCCAGCCTCAGGACCATCCTGCGCTCGACCGGCATCGGCACCTTCATCGGCGCGATCCCCGGGATCGGGTCGGTGGTCGCCGCCTTTATCAGCTACGGCATGGCCAAGCGCGCCTCCAAGACCCCGGAGGCCTACGGCCGCGGCTCCCTGGACGGCGTGGCGGCAGCCGAGTCCGGCAACAACGCGGTGTGCGGGGCGACGCTGATCCCGCTGCTGACGCTGGGCATCCCGGGAGACTCGGTCACGGCCGTCATGCTCGGGGCGTTCCTGATTCAGGGGCTGGTGCCGGGGCCGAGCCTGATCACCGATCACCCTGGGACGGTCTACGGCCTGTTCGTGGCGCTGATGTTCGGCAACGTGGCCAACTTCATCGTCGCCAATCTGGGGATACGCGTGTTCACGGTGGTGGCGCGCACGTCTATGTCCCTGGTCTTCCCGGTCGTCGCGGTGCTCTGCGCCGTCGGCTCCTATGCCATCGACAACAGCTTCCTCGACGTCAAGGTGATGCTGTTCTTCGGTGCCGTCGGCTACTTTATGCGCAAGTTCGACTTTCCGATTCCGCCGCTGCTGATCGCCTTCGTCCTGGGGCCGATGATGGAAAGCGCCATGAAGCAGTCGCTGATCATGTCGCAAGGCAGCCCGGAGATCTTCGTCAGCCGCCCGGTGTCGCTCGCCTTCGTGCTCGCCACCGTGATCGTGGTCGCGGCCATGGTCCGCCGGCACCTGAGAGTGCGGAGCGAAACGGCCTAGCGGCCGTCGCCCCGTAGCACCGGGGGCAAGCTGCGAAAAAAGGTGCGTCCATTCGGCGGCTCCTCCGTCTAACGG
>JAKSBI010000281.1 GCA_022361215.1 Hyphomicrobiales bacterium
CCGCCGCGCCTGGGCGAAGGCCACACCGGCTCGCGCCTGGCCCAGCGCCTCTGGACCCACACGGGCATGCCCGCCGTCACCGTGCCGGTGACCCGCGCGGGCCCGCTCCCCGTCGGCGTCCAGATCGTCGCCCGCCGCGGCACCGCCGCCGACCCCATCTCAATAGCGCGCATGTTGGAGGCGGCAGAGTAGGGCCGTTCGGATCTGCCCCCAACCCTCGCAACCTTCTCCGTCATTCCCGCGAAAGCACAGTGGTGTCCGGGATTCTGGGAGCGTGTCGGTCTGCATGGCAGCGGCGGCCTTGGTTTCCGACCTGAAGTTGCGCGCCCGGACAGCCTTTCGGGTGGTCTACCGCGCCCTCGATTTTCGTCATGCCCGGACCTGATCCGGGCATCCATTCCATTGGCCTCTCGGCGAAATCGAGAGGAAACGGTATGGATTACCGGGTCAAGCCCGGCAATGACGACGGTTGGGTATGGTCTGCGCTCGAATCCCGGACACCACTGCACGCAAGCGGGAATGACGGAGGGAAAGGCCGTGCAGCGGCTCGAGCGGACGAGCTACGACGCCGACGCGGCAGCACCGTTCCTCAATCGACGGCTTAGGCGGCCGAGCTACCACCCTAGTTCAGCGGCACCTTGACGCCCACCCGCCCGCTCCACTCCTTCTCGGCCTGCGGGTCCTCGATGCCGGAGAGGCTGGTGCTGGCGTCGAGGGACCAGCCCTCGGCGTCCTTGAAGGCGACCCCGCCTTCGAGCTTGGCGTCCAGGCTGTCGAGCGGTCCGGGCCCGGTGCTCGCGCCCGGGAGGGCGATGCCCTCCCATTCGCCGGTGATAGCGAGGCGCGGCTCGACCACGTCGCCGTCGCGCCGCTCGTGGCGGTAGGAGAGCGCCGGGCCGAAGCTGAGCGCGCCCGCGACCGGGGCCGTGAGGGGCGCGGCCTTGGCCGGGCTTTCGAGCTGGTAGACCAGCGAGGGCTTGAAGCGCCAGGCGCCGGACTGCCAGTCGCCGGTGAGGTCGCCGCGCAGGCGCCGGCGCTCGGCTTCGCCGCTGCCACCGCCCGCGAAGGGGTAGGCGTCCGCTGCCGCCGTCTCCCGGTCCCAGGCGGCGAGGCCGCTGGCGAACAGGTTCGGCATCAGCCGCACCCGCAGATAGGGGCCGCTGGTCAGTACCTCGCGGCCGGCGGCCTTGTCCGGCGCGACCCATTCGCGCCCGGCCAGCGCGCCGGCGGTGATGGCGGGGCTGAGCTTGTAGTCGGCGCCGACGAAGATGGAGCCGGAGAGCGCCCTGTCCCAGTCCGGCCCTTCGCGCTTGCGGCTGCCCTCGACCCAGATGTCGAAGCGCGGCTCCGCCGTGGGCGTGGGCAGCACGAGCCGGGCCGCGTCGCCGGTGGAGGAGGGCTCCAGCTCGAACTCTTCCGCCGTGACATCGCCTCCGGACATCCGCGAGATCAGGTCGGCGATACCGCCGAAGCTCGCGGAGAAGGACATATCGCTCGAGTCGTCGCCGGACTGGACGCTGACGGCGCCCGAGCCGCTGCCCCCGCCCGTGACCCGCGCCGGCGCCGCGTCCGGCTCGGCCGCAGCCGGCCTATCGTCGATGAGAAGGGCGGCACCGGCCAGCGCGCCCGTGAGGAGAATTCGTTGGGCCAAGCCGCAGGCCCGCACGCAGAACATCATGGGAGGCCTCGTCCCTTGTCGGTTCCCTCGTCTCTAGACAGTCGATGGTCGGCAATGGATCGGGTCCGGTCGCCACCGCATTGACCGCGAGGACCCGGCGGTTCATGGAACCGGCCTGGGGTGCGCCTCGCTCGTCCCGATCAGCAGAACGCACTCTGCCAGCCGAATGCGGCAAGCTCGCGTCGGCATCGCGTCGCTTCGATGGCCCTGAAATCGGAGCCGGCCTCGTTCGGTCACAGGTCCGTCCGCCTCTCTCCGCCGTCTTTCCTGCGAAAGCACATGACTGTCCGGGCATGACGAAAATCGAGGGCGCGGTAGACCGCCCGAACGGCTGTCCGGGCGCGCACCTTCAGGTCGGACACCAAGGCCGTCGCTGCCATGCAGACCGACACGCTCCCAGAATCCCGGACACCACTGTGCGAAAGCAGGAATGACGGAGGGTGTGGTGCGGCTCACGACCGGCCGAGGCGGGTGTTGATCGCCGCGACGCCGAGGATGACCGCGGCGAGGCCGAGGCCGACGGTCCAGTCGAGCCGCTCGCCGAGCACGATGGCGCCGAGCAGCACGCTGACCCCGGCGCGCAGATAGGCCTGGCTGGCCACGCCCATGGAGCCGAGGCTGCCGATCAGGCGGAAATAGAGCAAGAGCGCGCCTGCGGTCGAGAACAGCGACAGCGCCAGCAGCGCCAGCACCGAGACGGGCGCGGGCTCCAGCGTCCATGGCCGCTCCACCAGCAGGCTCGCCGGCACCAGCACGGCGCTGGCCCAGAGCGTGGCGCCCGCGGCCGTGATCACCGGCGGCAGATGCGTGAAGCGCTTGCCGTAGATGGCGGCGCCCGCATAGAGCCCGGCGCTCGCCAGCACGGCAAGCTGCGCCGCCACCTCCCGGCCGAGCCCCGCAAGGGCTTCGACGCCGATGATCAGCACCACGCCCGCGAGCCCGAGCAGCGCGCCGACGAGCTTCAGGGCGTTCACCGTCTCGTGCCGGGTCCAGAGCAACGTAATGAAGAAGACGAAGATCGGCGAGGTCGAGTTGAGCACGCCCGCGAGCCCGCTGTCGACGAACTGCGCCCCCCAGGCGAGCAGGGCCCAGGCTGCCGTGCTGTTGAGCACGGACTGGACGAAGAGCGCGCGCCAGGTCGCCCTGTCGGCCGGGAAGCTGCGGCGCTGCAGGCGCGCCACCAGGACGAGGACCGCGGCCGCGAGCGTCACCCGCGCCGCCATCAGCGTCAGCGGCGGGATGGTGGCCACCGCCACCTTGATGAAGAGATAGGAGCTGCCCCAGAGGAGCGCCAGCAGGCCGAGCAGCATGAGCTCGGTCGCACGATTGGGTGTTTTCGGCATGCGCTCTGGTCTGATTGCCCCTGGTGACGACGATCCGGCTCGGCTGCGCGAGCATAGTTCGGCCTAAATCGAACTATGAGACATCATGACCGATTGTCGCGCATAGATGTTTCGGCTACCATCGAACTATGGCTGACGAACCCTATATCGCCGAGACCGCGGCGCTGATCGGCGACCCGGGCCGCGCCAACATCCTGTCCGCGCTGATGGGCGGCCGGGCGCTGACGGCCTCGGAGCTGGCGCACGTCGCCGGCGTAACGCCGCAGACCGCCAGCGGCCATCTGGCGAAGCTGCTGGCGGGCAATCTCGTGGCGGTGGAGCGACAGGGCCGGCACCGCTATTTCCGGCTGGCCAGCGAGAAGGTGGCCCATGTGCTGGAGGCGCTGATGCTGCTCTCGCGCGACGGCGCCCCGCGCCACCGTCCGACGGGCCCGAAGGACGAGGCCATGCGCTTCGCGCGCACCTGCTACGACCATCTGGCCGGCCAGGTGGGCGTGGCGGTGACCCACGGCCTGGTGCAGCGCGGCTGCCTGGTCGAGGCCGAGGAGGATTTCGAGCTGACGGAGCGGGGCGCGGAAATGCTCTCCGGCTTCGGCATCGAGCTCGCGGGCCTGCGCAGGAAGCGCCGGGCCTTCGCGCGCCGCTGCCTGGACTGGAGCGAGCGGCGCGCCCATCTCGGCGGCGCCCTCGGCGCGGCGCTGCTCGGGCGCATGGAGGATCGGGGCTGGGTGCAACGGACGCCGGACAGCCGGGCCATCCTGCTCAAGGCGAAGGGCGCGCGAGGCCTGCGCGAGACGTTCGGCGTGGAGCTGAAGCCGTCGCGGTGACGCGTCAGATCTCCTTGCCCGGCACCGCGGCCAGGGTACAGCCGTTGATCCACCAGCGCTCGTCGATCAGCACCATCTCGTAGAGCGCCAGCACCAGCTTGCCCTTCGGCCCCCTGAGCAAGACCTTCTGCACATAGACGGCGTCGGACCCCACAAGCTCCCCGAACTCGATCGACTGCGGCCGGTGCACCTGCGGATAGGCGGTCGCGACCATGGACATGAACGCCTTCGGGTCGCGGAACTTCACCTGGATGTCCGGCGAGGCATAGGAGAAGGCCACCGCGCCGTCGTCGCGCTTGAAGGCCTCGATCTGCGCCGAGATCACGGATCGAATGGCTTGCGCGCGCTCCGC
>JAKSBI010000405.1 GCA_022361215.1 Hyphomicrobiales bacterium
CTGCTCGCCGATGAGTTTTGTGCAGCCGTAGATCACGGCGGCCGGCGGCACGCCGTGGGAGCTGAGCGGCAGCTCCTCGGTGATCTCGCCACCGATGCCATAGCCGTAGACGGCGGACGAGGAGGCGAACAGCACCTTCTTGACGCCTCGGATGCGCGCCGCCTCGAGCACGTTCTGCATGCCCCGGACATTGACGTCGATGGCCGTCCAGGGATCGCGCGAGAGCGGCAGGCTCATGAAGGCCGCAAGGTTGATGGCACCGTCGATGCCCTCGGCCGCCTCCACCAGCTCGTGCAGGTTGCGGATGTCGCCGGGAACCAGCGAGACCCGGGCGTCGTCCTTTAGCTCGCCAAGGCTGTCGCTGTGATCGAAGGCTACGGGATCAAGCACGATCACTTCGTTGGCGCCTGCCTCCAGGAAGGCCCGCACGCAATGCGACCCGACCAGGCTCGCACCGCCCACGATCAGGAACCGTCCACCTTCGATCTCGACTTGCATGGTGGCCCTCCCCTCTCTTTCGCAGGAATGACGGAGGTGGAGATCTGCGATGGCTTCTCACCGCCCCACGGCGTAACCCTGCATGCCCCGGGCGTTGGCGGCGGCCTTGAGGATGCGGCCGTCCTTTGCGGCGGCCGTGATGCGGCCTTCGGACCAGGGATCGCCGACGGCGACGTCGTGGCCGCGGGTTCTGAGTGCCGCGACGGTCGCCTCGGGGAAGCGGCCCTCCAGCACCAGCCGGCCCGGCTGGCGGCCGCGCGGCCAGAAGGACGAGGGGAAGTGCTCGCTGTGGAAGGCCGGCGCGTCGATGGCCTCCTGCAGGTTGAGGCCGCGCACGGCATGGCCCAGGAAGAACAGCGTTTGCCACTGGTCCTGCTGGTCGCCGCCGGGCGTGCCGAACACCATGTAGGGCGCGCCGTCGCGCAGCACCAGCGACGGCGAAAGCGTGGTGCGCGGGCGCTTGCCCGGCGCCAGGCCCGAGGGCGAGGTCTCATCCAGCCAGAACATCTGGCCACGCACGCTCATGCAGAAGCCGAGCTCCGGCACCACCGGCGCGCTCTGCAGCCAGCCGCCGCTCGGCGTCGCGCTGATCATGTTGCCGTGGCGGTCGATGACATCGAGATGCACCGTATCGCCGCCGCGCGCGACCGCGGCGGTCGGCTCCACCGTGGGCTCGCCCAGGCTGAAGTAGTGACCGATGGCCCCCAGGTCGCCATCGGCCGCGAGGGCCGCCGAGAGGTCCGGCTCCCGTCCGTCGGGCGTGCCGGGCCTGAGATCCATGGAGGCGGTCTCGCCGATCAGCGCCCGTCGCTCGGCCGCATAGGCCTCCGACAGCAGCGTCTCGCCCGGTACGTCGGCAAAGTCCGGGTCGCCGTACCAGGCTTCGCGATCGGCGAAGGCGAGCTTGGCGGCTTCGGTATAGGCATGGATGAAGTCCGGCCCGTCCGGCGGCATCGATCCGAGGTCCATATCGCGGAGCAGGGCGAGCATCTGCAACATCACGGGACCCTGGCTCCAGAAGTCGCATTTGCAGACCGTGTAGCGCCCGACGTCGAGCCGCACCGGCTCTTCGTACGTTGCCTGATAGGA
>JAKSBI010000360.1 GCA_022361215.1 Hyphomicrobiales bacterium
ATCGAGAAGGGCGCCCAGTTCGAGGGCGAGGTGATCCCCGGCCACAGCGCCGCCACGGACGCGCCTGCGGCCAACGGCAAGCTGAAGCCACAAGCCTCCAATGGTGAGGCGAAGGCGCAGGTACCGGCCCCGGCGGCGGAGTAACCGCTCGCCGCCCGCCTTTCAGGCCACGGACTTTTCGTTCTGCTCAGGCGGGGCGCTCGCTTCCGGCGCCTCGTCCTGCGCGGATGCCTCCGCGGACGGGAGACGCTGCGCGCGGCCCTCGAAGGCCGCGCCCTGCTCGATCACGAGGGTCTGGTACCGGATATCCGCCGCCACATGGGCGCCGGCGCGCAGCCTGACGCGCTGGCCGCTGATCGCCCCCTGCACCTGCCCCAGCACGTCCACATCGCCCGCCACGACGCTGCCGTCGATGCGCCCCCGCTCGCCCAGGACGAGCGAGCTGCACTGGACGTCGCCTTCGATCTCGCCGTCGACCTGAAGAGATTCCTCCGTTCTCAGGTCGCCGGCCAATCTGAGGCCTTCGCCGATGAACGATGGCGGCATGCGAGAAACTCTCACTGGAAACGCAGAACGACCTGTAATTCATAACAGAAAGGGGGTTGGCCCGCCTAGACCGGATGTCGGATCGCCGGTCGGCGATGGCACGGCCGGATCCGGTCGCGCGCCGCGCCATACCCGATTGCCTTCGCCCGCAATCCGCGGATAATCGCGGCAACGACAAAGAAAGAGGGAGGGGCACCATGGACGAGAGCGACCGGCCGCTCGCGGGCAACGTCGTCGAGAACATCGCGCCGGAGCGGGCCGGCACCGCCACCATCGAGCCCGCCGGCGACATCGAGGCAGGCTCATACGCCACCTTCAAGCTGGTCTACACCGCGGGCTTCTACGGCATCGACGACTCGGGCAGCCTGAAGGTCGTCTTCCGCCACGCCGCCGACCATACCCGCCCGCAGACGGAGGACCCGGCGGCGCCCAACTACGTCACGGCGGTGGCCAGCAACGACGCCATTCTGGAAGTCCGCTACGACCCCAAGCTCAGCGTCCGCCCCTGGGACCGCACTCTCTACATCAAGGTGGTGCAGGGCTTCATGAAGGAAGGCGACACCATCGCGATCACCTTCGGCGACACCGGCGGCGGCTCGCCGGGCATGCGCGTGCAGACCTTCTGCGAGGACACCTTCGAGTTCCGCGTGCTCGCCGACCCGGTCGCCACCTACGCCTATGTGGCCCTGCCCGAGCAGCCCACCATCCGCATCGTCCCGGGCCCGCCCGAGACCTGGCGGGCCGTGCTGCCCACCGGGGCGCACGCGGGCGAGCCCTTCCGGCTCTCGCTCAAGGCCGAGGACCGCTGGGGCAACCCGAGCGACAGGGTCGACGCCACAGTGTCGCTTCGCGCCAACCTGCCGGTCCGGGGCCTGCCGGAGACCGTGGCGCTCGAGCCCGGCCGGTTCGCCCGCGTGATCGAGGACCTGACCGTCGACGAGCCGGGCGTCCTGCGTGTCGAGGCCAGGGACGAGAGCGGCGCCCTGCTGGCCGAGAGCAACCCCATGGAGGTCGTGGCCGGGGAGGGCGGCTTGCGGCCCTATTGGGGCGATCTGCACGGCCAGACCGAGGAGACCATCGGCACCAACTCGGCCCGCGCCTATTTCCTGTTCGCCCGCGACCGGGCTTTCCTCGACGTCGTCGGCCACCAGGGCAACGATTTCCAGATCACCAGGCGCTTCTGGGCCGAGCTCAACGGGCTGATGGGCGCGTTCGATGCCACCGGCCGCTTCGTGACGCTGCCGGGCTACGAATGGTCCGGCAACACGGCGCTCGGCGGCGACCGCAACGTCTTCTACCGGACCGAGGACCGCCCCATCTACCGCTCCTCCCACGCCCTGGTCGACGACAGGAGCGACATCGACACCGACTGCGGCACCGCCGCCGTCCTGTTCGAGCGCCTGGCGCAAGAGGGCGAGGACGCCATCTGCATCGCCCATTGCGGCGGCCGCTATGCCGACGTGAAATACGCCCATGACGGGCGCTTCGAGACCGCGGTCGAGGTGCATTCCTCCTGGGGCACCTTCGAGTGGATCGTGCAGGACGCGCTGGAGATGGGCTACCGGGTCGGCATCGTCGCTAACAGCGACGGCCATAAGGGCCGGCCGGGCGCGAGCTATCCGGGCGCGGCCCATTTCGGTGCCATCGGCGGCCTGACCTGCCTGCTGATGCCGGAGCTCAGCCGCGACGCCGTGTTCGAGTGCCTGCGCGCCCGCCGCCACTACGGCACCACCGGCAACCGCATGATCCTGGAGGTCACCGCGGCGTTCGAGGGCGAGGGCCAACGCTTCGCCGGCGACCCGAGCCTCGGGCCGGCGACGTCCGAGCCCGTGGCGCAAGCCATGATGGGCGACATCGTGCAGCTCTCGGAAGGCGGCGCCTTGCTGAAGGTCCGCGCCGTCGGCTCCGCCCCCATCGAGCGCATCGACGTGTTCAACGGCCTCGACCACGTGGCCACCCATCGGCCCTACGCGCAAGGCGACCTGGGCAACCGCATCCGCGTGGTCTGGGAAGGCGCGGAATATCGGGGCCGCTTCCGCCAGGTCGTCTGGGACGGCACGGCGAGCTTCGGCGAGAACCGCATCCTCGATGCCGTGCCGATCAATTTCTTCAACCGGGACAAGACGCTGGCGCGCGTCGGCGAGACGGGGCTCGAATGGCGCGCGCTGACCACCGGCAATTTCGGGGGCTTCGACGCCTGGCTGGCGGAGCCGGCCGCCGGCACCCTGGAAATCCGGACGCCGCCGGTCGAGGCGAGCGTGCCCCTTGCCGAGATCGGCTTCGAGGACACCGTCTTCGACGCCGGCAAGCTCGGGCGCCGGCTCAGGCTCTTCCGCCTGCCGGAGCGCAACCCGCATCTGGCCGTCGAGATGGAGCAGGCGATCGCGCTCAGCGAGACGGGCGACAACCCGCTCTACGTCCGCGTCACCCAGGAGGACGGCCACCAGGCCTGGTCGAGCCCGATCTACGTCTTTCGGTAAGCCGTCCCGGCACTGGCGCTACTGGGAGTCGCTCCGGCTCTGCCGCCAGGACTGATAGCCCAGCGTGAGCGCGAACGCCGCCATGCTGCCGATGACAAGGGAAAGGTAGAAAATCTCGCCGCTATCCATCCTCCGCTCCTCTTGAGCCGTTCCGGTTCGACCGGTGCAGCTCGAACACGGCACCTGATGTGAACTGAGAGTCTGGGCAGGGATAGAGCCGCGACCTTGATCTGCATCAATGCAGGCCCCGGGGTGACGCCGGGCGCGCTTGACAGGGGTCCGGCCTGATTTACGCTTTGCCGCGGGTTTCGGCAGCCACTCCAGGGAGACAGCGGTGGACAAGACGGTTTCGGCGGCGCCCTTCGCCATGGTGCCGCTCCCGGCCGAGCGGGAGGGCAAGCCGCGCGCCTCCGGCCTCACCATGATGATGGACTGGGGCCTGGGCCTGGCCCGGGTCGAGGACCATCTGGGCCTGGTGGCGCCGTATGTGGATCTGGCCAAGATCGTGGCCGGGACCGGCCGGCTCTATCCGGAGGACGTTCTGGTCCGGAAGCTCGACCTCTATAAGCGCTTCGACGTGCAACCCTTTCTGGGAGGGCAGTTTTCCGAGTACGTCTTCGCCACCCAGGGCTGGGACGCCATGGCCCCGTTCTTCGACGAGGCGCGGCGGCTGGGCTTTACGGCGCTGGAGATCTCGGATAACTGCGTGCCCCTCGACGACGCGGCCAGGTCGCGGCTCGTCCGCATGGCGGTCGCGTGCGGCCTGGAGGTGCATGGCGAGGTCGGCTCCAAGCTCCAGATGCAGTCGGCGGACGAGCTGGTGCGCCAGGCCGGGGTCTGCTTCGAGGCGGGATGCGAGGTGGTCCTGGTGGAAGCGGCGGAGCTGATGGTCGACGGCAAGCCCCATGAGGCGCTGCTGGCCGGGCTCAGGCGCGAGCTGGACCTGAGCAAGGTTCTGTTCGAGCTCACGGGTCCCTGGATTTCCGGCGTGACGCATGCCGGCAGCTACGATCTGAAGACGTTCCTGGTCGCGGAGTTCGGGCCGCAGGTCAATCTGGCCAATGTCATGCCCGACGACGTGCTGGAGACGGAGGCGCTCAGATGCGGCCTCAGCGTGATCGGGCCCGAGGTTTGAGCAGGATTTTCCGAGGTCGCGTTCGGTGAAGCGCGAGGCGCGGTTGAAGGAGCCGCCTTGGCGCCGGGAATCTGGGGAAAGCTCAGGTTTGATCCGGTTTGAGGCCTGCAAACGTTGACAGCGGTATGAGAACCCGCCACTAGGGCCTTTTGGCGCTTACGTCGTGGAAGCCGGTTTTGCGAGATTGGCCCAGCTTTAGAGCCTGTCCCGGACCTGATCCGGGAAACGAGGGCGCCGGACATGCGGTGCATGGTCGAGTCCGAGTGACGCGCAGATGGGCCAATCTCGCAAAATCCCAAAGGGACGGGTCGCATTTGACTGCCGGACGTCGTTGCAAAACGTTAGAAGTGGAAAGACACTATGTCGCTTTCCGCGCCGAGCCAGCGCTCGAATTTGCCCCGCCAGCACCGCAATCTAAGTGTCAAAAGGCCCTGGAGCGGCACGAGTGAGGAAGCTCCTCTCGCATGACAGACAACAATTGGTACATCGCCCGGCAGGGCCAGCAGCACGGACCGATCAGCGAAAAAGAGCTGACGATCTTCGTCAAGGAAGGTTACCTCCAGCCCGACGATCTGATCTGGCGCCAGGGGTTGCCGGACTGGATGAGGGCCGACCAGCTCGAATCGCTGCTGGAGAAGCGGCCCGAGGCGACGCCTGAGGCGGGCGGGCCGCCTCCGACCGGTCCGGAGCCCGGGCCGTTCGACATGCCCACGCAGCCCGCCCCCGAGCTCAGGGGGCAGGCCGCGGATGCGGCGGACCCGTTGACCGCGCCGCCGACCGGCGCCGCGGCCGCGGGCGGGCGCTCCTTTGCGGGCATGGCCCGGTGGGGCGTGTTCGGCGTCTCGATCCTCGTCGGCGCGGCCGCCGCGTACTGGTTCCTGGCGTCGCCGGAGAGCGGCGACGAGAACAAGCATCAGGAGCGCATGGCCGCCGCGAGCAAGGCGCAGACGGCGCCCGAGGCGCAGCCGGCGCCGGCGGCCGAGCCGCCCAAGGAAGCGGCGGCACCGGTGCAGACCGCGGCCGTGCCGCAGGCCGAGCCCCCGGAGCCGCCCAGGCCTGAGACGCCGCCCGCGCTGCAGAAGGCGGCCGAGGCGCTCACCAAGGCCGAGGTGCGCCGCGATGGCGAGGTGCTGGTGATCGAGGGCGGCCTGCTCGCCGGCGTGGAGACGACGGCGAAGGCGGAGTTCGAGGCCGCTCCGGATATCAAGGTGCTGCGTCTCGAGAGCCAGGGCGGCGACGCCGAGACCGCCTATGCGCTGCGCCAGCTCGTCTTCGACCGCGCCCTGGTCACCTATACCGTGGGCGGCTGTGCCGGCGCCTGCATCATTCCCTTCGTCGCCGGCAAGCTGCGGGTGCTCCACACGGGCGCGCAGCTCGGGTTCCACCAGCTTCCGCCGCCGAAGTCGGAGGCCGCCGGGCCGGCCGCCAAGCAGAACTACCTCGCCGGGCGCGGCGTGCTGACCGGTTTCGTCGCCAAGGTCGATGCGACGCCGAAGGAGTCCATCTGGACGCCCTCGCTGGAGGAGCTGATCGAGGCCAGCGTGATCGACGGCCTGACCGAGGACGAGCAGTTCGGCGTCGCCCCTCTGACTGCGGAAAAGACCATGGCCGTGTTCAGAAGCGCGCTCGAGCGGACCGCGTTCGCCCGCGCCCTCGCCAAGCACGAGACCAGCTTCCACGAGGCGATCCTGGACCCCAAGCGGATGGCCCTGGCGCTGCAGCGGTCGCTCTCGCCGCGCCTTTACACGGGCTTCTACGCCCGCTCCATGAAGCAGAACATGCTGAGCCAGGCGCGCAACGCACCCGACCAGGCGGTCTCGGACCTGGCGACGCTGTTCGTGGCGCGCCTGAAGATGCTGACGAAGCGGGATTCGGAGAAGTGCTACAAATACTACTTCTCCGAGGAGCTGGGCGATGTCGACTATCTGAAGGAGTTCTCGCGCGACGAGATCCTGGAGGAGCTGGACGTCTGGACCGCCATCCTGGTCGGCACCAAGGTGAACCCGCAGCAGTCGCCGAAACCGCAGGACGTGCAGACCACCATGCAGAGAGTCCTGGAGGTGCTGTCCAAGGAGCAGGGCGCGTCGGTCAAGGTGCTGGCCGACCGGCCGGCCTTCCTGTCCGCGGAGATGGGCCTGTACTGCAACGTGCTCATCAATCTCTACGAGATCATCCTGCGCTCGCCGCTGGAGGAGCGCGGCAAGCTCCTGCGCTTCATCTTCGCCGGCGGCAAGTGATAGGGGTCTGACCCCTATCTTGCTCGCGAGCCGGGCGGCATCCGGCTTGACGAGCTTGGGAGGTGACGACCTTGAAGACCATCGCGATCGTCGGCGCGGGCAATGTCGGCAGGACGCTGGGGCGCCTGTTCCGGGCAGGGGAGATCTTTCGCGTCGGCCACGTCTACAGCCGCACCGAGGCCAAGGCCCGCGAAGCTGCCGACTTCATCGGCGCCGGCCGCCCCGTCTGGACGCTGACCGAGGTGGAGCCGGCCGAGGTCACGCTGATCGCCACCGCCGACGACGCCATCGCGCCGACCTGCGACGCGCTCTTCGCCGGTGCGCCCGCGACTGCGGGCGGCACCGTCTTCCATTGCAGCGGGGCGACGCCGTCGAGCGTGCTGGAGGGTGCGCGGGAGCGGGGCCGCGCCATCGCCAGCCTGCACCCCATGAAGAGCTTCGCCGATCCGGCGACCTCGGTCGAGACCTTCCCCGGCACCTATTGCGCGGTCGAAGGCGACGCCGCTGCCGTCGCTCTCCTGACCGACGCCGTGCAAGCCGTCGGCGGCCAGCCCTTCACCATCGCCACGGAGGAGAAGCTGATCTATCACGCCGCCGCGGTCTTCGTGTGCAACTACCTGCCGCCGCTCGTGGAGGCGGGCCTCGCGTGCTGCGCCAAGGCCGGCGTCGCGCGCGACCAGGCCACGGCGGTCCTGCGCCCGATCGTCGAGGAGACCGTCGCGAACATCTTCGCCGTGGGCCCCGCCCGCGCCCTGACCGGCCCCATCGCCCGCGGCGACGCGACCCTGGTCGAGCGGCAACTGGCGGCGGTCGAGGCCTGGCGGCCCGACTATGGCGAGATCTATCGCGCGCTCGCCGGTGCCACTGTGGAACTGGCCAGAACCGCGGGCCGCGCACGGCCCGACGGCCTCGCGGAGATCGAGGACTTGGTCCGCCAAGCGGCGGCGCGCAAGTCCGCCTGAAACAGCCAGACTACGGGCAGTCCCCGATGCGGCGCGCGCTCTGGCGTTCCGTCAGGGTCATGTTCTTGCCGCCCATGTTCATGTGGAAGGCGCCCTTGAAGCCGCGGCCCGTGACCTCGAAACGGGCCAGCGCCCAGGGCGCGTTCGGCCCCGGACAGGCGATGCGGAAGGTCGCGGCGGCGCCGGACACGGTCACGTCGGAGCGGGCGCAGGCGGCGAGGGGATTGCGGCTCAGAACGCGGAAGGCCGCGGCCGTCCTGAGCGCTTCCGCCGTCAGGCAGAGCGTCGCGCGGATCGGCTCGGCGACAGGGGCGACATTCGGCAGCTCGACCCGTGCCGTGACCTCGTAGAGACCGCCGCGTGCCTCCGCGCGCGCCGGCGCTGCGGCCGACGCCGTCACGAGTGCTGCCAGTATCAGCCGGATAACCATGGCACAGCGGTCTCCGCCGTTCGAACGGGGACAGCCTAAGCCATGGCCGCCCGGCATCCATCCGTTTCCTGCGGCGGCACGCCTTGCGTTTCCGCCCGCTAAGATGCATATCCATTATATCTTTCACGCGGGCGATCCCATGCAACTGACCATGTTCACGGACTACGCGCTCAGGGTGCTCATGATGGTGGGGCTCAAGGAGGGGGAGCTGGCCACCATCCCTGAGATCTCGGAGCGCTACGGCATCTCGCGCAACCACCTGATGAAGGTGGTGCACCATCTGAGCCGTGCGGGCTATCTCGCCACCGTGCGCGGCAAGGGCGGCGGCATCCGTCTGGCCAGGCCCGCCAGCGAGATCCGCATCGGCGCCGTGATCCGCGACACGGAGGAGCATCTCGACCTGGTCGCCTGCTTCGATCCGGCGCGCAAGGGCCAATGCGCCATCGAGCCCGCCTGCGAGCTGAAGCGGGCGCTGCGCAAGGCGCTCGACGCCTTCCTTGGCGTCATGGACGGCTATACGCTCGCCGACCTGATCGGGCCGAGCGCGCGCCTGCGCCGGCTGCTGGCCATCGGCGAGACGGCGGGCGCCTGACGCCCATGGCCGTCGCGGCGTTCGAGCACCTGCTGAAGCCCGAGGCCGAGTCCGCACCCATCGACCGGGCACGTCTGGAGCGGCATCTGGCGGGGCAGGGCCTGGCGCTCGATCCCGGCTTTCCGATCCGCCAGCTCAAGGGCGGGCTGGCCAACATCAACTATCTCCTGCGCGTCGACGACGCGCTGGCGGTGCTCCGCCGCCCGCCCGGGGGCGAGCTGCCGCCCGGCGCCCACGACATGGGACGCGAGCACCGTATCCTCTCGGTGCTCTGGCAGGTCCTGCCCGTGGCCCCGCGCAGCTTCTATTTCACCGACGACACGGCCGTGATCGGGGTGCCATTCCAGTTGATCGAATTCCGGCAAGGCCTTGTGATACGGGGCGGAACCCTGCCGCCGCTCGCCATGGAGGGCGCCGAGGCGGCGCGCAGGCTCTCGACCATGCTGATCGAGACCCTGGCGGACATCCATGGCGTCGACACGGGCGCCATCGGCCTCGGCGACCTCGGCCATCCGCAAGGCTTCGTGGAGCGGGCCGTCGCCGGCTGGAGCCGGCGTGGGCAGGCGGCGGCGTTCGACGCGGCCTCGCGCGCCCTGGTCGCGGAGCTTTCGGCCTGGCTCGGCGCCCGGACCGTCGAGGCAGGCGACGCCACGCTGCTCCACAACGACTTCAAGCTCGATAACATGATCCTCGACCCCGAGACCCTCGCGCCCGTCGCCGTGCTGGACTGGGACATGGGGACCCGCGGCGATCCGCGCTTCGATCTGGCCACGCTGCTCAGCTACTGGACCGAGCCCGGCGATCCCGACTGCATGCACCGCCTGGCCCAGATGCCGAGCGCCGCGCCGGGCTTCCCGAGCCGGGAGGAGGCCGCCGCGGCCTATGCGCGCCTCACCGGCCGCGATCTCGGCGATTTCCGCACCTTTCGCGTGCTGACCATGTTCAAGCTCGGCGTGGTGTTCCTTCAGCTCTACGCGCTCTACCGCACGGGCCGGGTGGAGGACGCGCAGTACGCGGCCTTCGGCAGCCTGGGGACAGAGCTGATGGACGTCGCGCGCGCGCTGGCCGAGGGGCGGTATTTTTGAGGTCTTGGGGGCAATAATATATTCTGCGCGACGGCTGGCCGAACGGGGAGGACCATGGATCGGGACCTGGAGCGCTACCGCGAGATCTGCGAGGGCTTTAGCTGGGACACGCCCACGACCTTCAATTTCGGAGCGGACGTGGTCGACCGTCTCGCCCGCGACCGGGACGGGCCGGCGCTGATCTGGTGCAACGCGGCCGGCGACATGGCGGAGCTCACCTTCTCCGACATGGCGCGCCTGACGGACCGCTTCGCCACCGTGCTCAGCCAGCGGGGCGTGGCCAAGGGCGACCGGGTCGTGGTCATGCTGCCGCGCATCCCGCACTGGCAGGTCGCGGTGGTCGGCGCGCTCAAGCTCGGCGCCGTGCCCATCCCCTGCATCGAGATGCTGACGGCGCGGGACCTGGCGTACCGGGTGCGCCATTCGGGCGCCAGGGCCGCCGTCGCCCGGGCCGCGCACGCCGAGAAGTTCGCCGGTCTCGAGGACAGGCTGGACGTGCGCATCGCCGTCGGGCTGGCCGAGGGCTGGACCGACTGGGAGGCGGCCATGGCGGCGGCGGAGGCGGATACGGCCTTCTCGCCCGCAACCGTCGGCGCCGAGGACCCGGCCATCCTCTATTACACCTCCGGCTCCACCGGCCATCCCAAGGGCGTCACCCATGCCGCCCGCGCGCTGCATGCCTGGCGCGCCTCGGCGCAGTACTGGCTGGACCTGAAGCCCGGCGACCGCATCTGGTGCACTGCCGACACCGGCTGGAGCAAGGCCGGCACGAGCATCCTGTTCGGGCCCTGGAGCTGCGGCGCCTGCGCCTTCTTCTACGATGGCCCCTTCGATCCGCGCGCGCGGCTGGAGCTTCTGGAGCGCCACCGGATCACCGTCTACTGCGCGCCGGCGACCGAGCTCAACCGGGTCGCGAACGAGGCCGTCTCGGACTTCGATCTCTCCGCGCTCAGGCTGACGGTCTCGGCGGGCGAGGCTGTCAATCCGGTGGTGGCCGAGCGCTGGCAGCGGGCCACCGGCCTCCCCGTGCTGGAGGGCTACGGCCTGACCGAGGTGCTGATGCTGGTGCACGACTATCCCTTCACGCCGCGCAAGTTCGGCTCCATGGGGCTGCCCCTGCCGGGCACCGACGTGGCCGTCGTCGACGATGCCGGCCGGCGGCTGCCGGCGGGCGCCGACGGCCATATCGCCGTCGCCATGCCCCATCCGCAGGCCATGCTGGGCTACTGGCAGGACCCGGAGCGCACGGCCGCCTGCTATGTGGAGGGGCCGGACGGGCGCTGGTTCCTGACCGGCGACCGCGGCACGCAGGACGCGCAAGGCTACGTCTTCTACGCCGGCCGCGCCGACGACGTGATCAACTCCTCCGGCTACCGCATCGGCCCCATCGAGGTGGAGAACGTGCTGCTCGAGCATGCGGCCGTGCAGGAGTGCGCCGTGGTCGGCGTGCCGGACCGGGCGCGCGGCGAGATCGTCAAGGCCTTCGTCGTGCTGCGCGACGGCGCCGCGGCATCCGACGCGCTGGTCGGCGAGCTGCAGGATCACGTCAAGCGGCTGACCGCGCCCTACAAGTACCCCCGCGCCGTGGCCTTCGTCCCGGAACTGCCGAAGACGCTCACCGGCAAGATCAAGCGCCAGGCGCTCAGAGAGGCGACGGGCTAGAGTCTTGCCGAACGATCGGGGCGCGTTGGGCCCGTCTCCCCAAGGTTGTCCAACCCAAGGGTAGACCCCGCCCATCGTGTGTTTGGGAGATCGGCAACATCGCACACGCCCCCTTCCAGCCGGAAGCACTCCGATCCGTGCCGATTCGGATGCAGGGGGACCCGAAACAGCCTGGATTGGCGTCACCTCGGGCCGCATCACTGTGGCAATTGCGACACAGTCGGGCAGAAATATAGGCCGGTGTGCACGATTCTGGGCATCGGCACATTTTGGACATGATACGGTCAAAAAAAAGCCCAGCCTTTTGAAAAGACTGGGCTTCAAGAAAGCGCTGAATGCGCGGTGCGCCGAGAGGGAAGTCGGCGCATTCGGATGTGA
>JAKSBI010000767.1 GCA_022361215.1 Hyphomicrobiales bacterium
ATCGGAACGCTCACCGAGAAGCTCGGCCGCATCGACGAAGAGCTCGGCGACACGGACCTCTACGCCCGCGACCCGGACCGCGCCCAAAACCTGGCCCGCGAGCGCGGCCAGCTCGCCCGCGAGCTGGAGGACGCGGAAGCCCAATGGCTTGCCGCCACCGAGGCGCTGGAGGCGGCGGGCGATGCGGAGACGACGGCATAGACGATGACCCGGCGCCACCCCTAAATGTGACCTCCCGGCTAGACAAGCTGACAAACAGGATCGGGCGGCAGGGCGGCACTGGCAGAAGCTCTATTACTTCGGGCTTTTGCGGGTCGTGCCGGGACGAACGACGGCATCCACCTTGCCATCCCCATTCTTGTCGAGCGACATAAACCGCTTGCGCAGATGCGCCTCAAGCTCAGCCAAGCTGGTCTTTCCGTCGCCGCTCGTATCATACGAGAGACTGAGTGTCTGAAACTCAAGAATGCGCGACCGGCTCGCCTTGATATGGCTTGAAACCCCCGGCATATCGGCTGCCTCACGCATCGATATCCGACCGTCTCCATTCCGGTCGAGCTGAAGCAGTTGCGCAACTTTATTGGCAACCTCTTGATCCTCGGCAACATTAGATTTGTCATCAATGCCATCCGCATTCTTATCGCGTTGCCGGAATTTCCTGCGGGACATGAGCGTGACTTCCTGTCGATCTACATGGAAATCTTGATTCAGATCCATTTGAAGAACTTGCAAGCCAAATATGTTTCTCGCGAATGCTTCATTAATCCGATTCAATCGTTCAAAATCGCCAGCGTCGAGGCCATTGTTGTCCAAATCCATACCGCGAAAGAGCCTGCGCGCCTGAGTCAAGATTTCATCGAGCGTCATGCCTGGCTTTGCACGGACAAAGCTGTTGATGTCCGCTCCAGCGCGCCCCTGTGCCAATAGCGGCAGCACAGCTTGAGTCTGGAGCATTGCCAACACACCAAGCACCCAGAGAGGCCGGCGTATCAAGATTATGGAATTGCGGAATGTTTGTCTCATAGCCGTGTCCAAGTTATTGCTCGACCCGACCAATCTAGCTTCCGAAAGTTACGACTTGCATAGATTCATGGATCCTATTTGTCGCACATAACAGTTCTTACCCGTCAGGATGTCAGGAAGACGCCCGAGACTTGAACTCTGACACGAATGGGCGGCCAGACGCAGAGCCGGCCTAGTAGCGGCTGAGCCCGCCGCTCTATAAAGCGCCGGCCCCCGCCCGTTGCGGCGAGCCGGGTGTCCGCCTACCCTCGCCGGCAAGAGCGGATGACGACGCTCGAGACAAGCAATTCTAAACGGAGGGGGGCACGCGCCATGGCGACGGAAAAGCTGCTGGATGAAGAGGTCGGCGCGGCGGAAGCCGTCGCGCGCGTGTTCGAGGAGGCCGGCATCGACATGGTGTTCGGCATCTCCGGCGGCAATATGGGCCGCATCTACGACGCCCTCTACGACCACCAGGACAGCATCCGCACGGTGCTCGTGCGCCACGAGCAGCTCGCCAGCGTCATGGCCGAGGTCTATGGCCGGCTGACCGGCAAGCCGGGCGTGGCCATGGGCCAGGGCATCTTCATGCTGGCGAACGGCCTGCTCGGCACCATCGAGGCGCAGATGGGATCTTCGCCCATGCTGTTGCTCACCGACCTCTCCGACGTCGCGCCCTTCACCCGGCACGCGCCCTATCAGGGCGGCACGGGCGACTACGGCAGCGCCGACACGAAGCAGACGCTCAGCGGCGTCACCAAGCAGACCAGCGTCGCCCTCGCGCCCGCGGAGGCCGTGCAGGCGGTGCAGCTCGGCATCAAGCATGCGCTCAGCGGCGAGCGCGGCCCGGTGGGCGTGGTCTTTCACAGCCGCTGCTTCCAGGGCGCCATCGATCCGCGCGCGCGGCCCAGCCTCTACCCGACACGACACTATCTGCCGGCGAAGCAGCCGGGAGATCCGGCGCGCGTGGAGGCCGCGGCCCGCGCCCTGTTGACGGCAGAGCGGCCCGTGATCGTCGCCGGCAACGGCGTGCGCATCGCCCAAGCCTATGACGCGCTGCAGGCGCTCGCCGAGCTGCTCGGCGCCGGCGTCGCCACCACGGCCTCGGGCAAGGGCGTCTTCGCCGAGACCCATGACCTTGCTCTCGGCGTCTCGGGCAATTTCGGCCAGCCGACGGCCAACGCCGCCGTGGGCGGGACCGATCTGGTGCTGGCCGTGGGCACGAGGCTCGGCCCGGCCGACACCGCCAACGAGAACCCCGAGCTGATCGACCCGACGCGCCAGACGCTGGTGCAGATCGATGTCGAGCCCAGGAACGCGAGCTGGGCCTTTCCCTGCGACACCGTGGTCGTCGGCGATGCCGCCCTGGCGCTGGCGCAGATCGGGGATGCGGTCCGCGCCATGGGCGCGCCCTCGCCCGAGGCCGTCGCGTTGCGCAAAGAGGCGCTGCACGCCATGCGTCGAGAGCACGGCTTCTTCGACGATCCGAGCTACGCCTGCGACGAGGCCCCGGTGATGCCGCAGCGCATCTTCGCGGAGCTGCGCCGGGCCATGGCCGACGACGCCCTCGTCACCTGCGACGCCGGCGAGAACCGGCTCTTCATGGTGCACTACTTCCAGACCAAGGCCGCCGGCACGCTGCTGATGCCCGGCATCGGCGCCATGGGCTATGCGGTCCCCGCGGCGCTCGCCGGCCGGCTGGTCTACCCCGACCGCCAGGTGATCGCCGTCACCGGCGACGGCGGCTTCTCGATGGCCCTGAACGGCCTGATGACCGCGCGGGACGAGAACCTGCCCATCGCGGTCGTGGTCCTGAACAACAGCGCGCTGGGCTGGGTCAAGCACGGCCAGGGCAACCGCCCCATCGCCAGCACGTTCGCCGAGATGGACTTCGCGGCCATCGCCGAGGCCATGGGCTGCACCGGCATCCGCGTCGAGGAGCCGGCCGCGCTCGGCGATGCGCTCGCTCAGGCGCTCGCCGCGGATAGACCGACGGTCGTCGACGTGGTCACCTCCTTCAAGCCTTCCTTCCGGGACGTGACCTCCCCGCTCCTGCAGGGCTGAGACAGCCTATTTCACGGAGGAGAACGAGGTAGGCTCCAGGATCGCGTTGCTGAGGGAGGCGACGATCGGGCCGTCCTTCTCCGTCTCGGCACGCTTTTCCAGCCACTCGGGATCTTTCATGAAGGCGCCCCACTTGGCCTCGCGCTCGGCCAGGGACTCCCACTGCAGCAGGTAGTAGAGGTCCTGGTTCGAGCTGCCGACGGCGACCGTCCAGAATCCGGCCTGGCGGATGCCGTGCTTCTCCCAGAGCTTCAGCGTGATCGTGTCGAAGCGCTCGAGCAGCTTGGGCAGGCGCCCGGTCACGCAGCGATAGACGCGCAGTTCGTAGATCATGAAGCGATG
>JAKSBI010000155.1 GCA_022361215.1 Hyphomicrobiales bacterium
GGCACGGTGCTCTTCCTGTTTCTCGGTTCCGGGGTCTGGATCGCCCTGTCGCTGCTCGGCGTCGGCTGGGTCGGCTTGACGTTCTTCGGCGCGGTTCCGGTCGAGAAGGCGATGGCGACGTCGATCTGGCAAGCCTCGGCATCCTGGACCCTGGCCGCCCTGCCGCTGTTCATCTGGATGGGCGAGATTCTGTTTCGCGCCGGCCTGTCCGAGATTCTCTTTCGCGGCATCGCGCCCTGGATCACCTGGCTTCCGGGGCGCCTGATGCATGTCAACGTGCTCGGCTGCGGCCTTTTCGCGGCGGTCTGCGGCTCTTCGGCCGCGACGGTTGCCACGATCGGCCGCATGTCGCTGCCGGAATTGGAGAAACGCGGCTACAACCGCACGCTTTCGGTCGGCAGCCTGGCGGGTTCGGGCACGCTGGGCTTGCTGATACCGCCCTCGATCATCATGATCGTCTACGGTGTCGCCGCCGATGTCTCGATCATGCGGCTGTTTCTTGCAGGCGTGCTGCCCGGGCTGATGCTGATCGTCCTGTTCATGGGATATATCAGCCTGGCGGCCATGATCCGGGCCGACAGCGTCCCCGAGGAAACCCAGCGCATGAGCCTGCGGGAGAAGATCGCCCGCTCCGGCGAGCTGCTGCCGGTCGTGCTGCTCATCATATCGGTCATCGGCTCGATCTATATGGGCATTGCCACGGCGACCGAGGCCGCTGCCGGCGGGGTGATCGGCGCCTTGATCCTGTCGGCTTGGACGCGGACCCTGAACAGGCCGATGTTCTTCGAGAGCCTGCTGAGCGCGACCCGGCTCTCCTGCATGATCTTCTTTATCCTGGCCGGCGCCGCTTTCCTCACCACCTCGCTTGCCTACACGGGACTGCCCAAAGCGCTCGCCGGTTGGATCGGCGGCATGGAGCTCAACCCCTACACTTTGATCGTGGCGCTCTGCCTGCTGTACCTCGTGCTCGGCTGCTTCATCGAAGGCATCTCGATGATCGTCTTGACCGCGACCGTGGTTCTGCCCCTGGTCAGCCAGGCGGGATTCGACCTGATCTGGTTCGGGATCTTCATTATCATCGTCGTCGAGATCGCCCAGATCACACCGCCGCTCGGCTTCAATCTGTTCGTCATCCAGGGATTGACGGGAATGGGCATATTCAAGGTTGCGGCCGCTGCGATTCCCTTCTTCCTTCTGCTCATCACCGCCGCCGTGCTGCTGACGATCTTCCCCGAGATTGCAACATGGCTGCCGTCGACAATGAGCAGCGGTTAGCCGGCGGCCGACCCGGCCCGGCGGACCCTGCAGGGGAGACGAGGGCCTGTCGATCGCGATGCTGAAACTGTCAGAAAACCAGGAGCCCATTCGAGTCGGCTTCTATCTCGCGCGTCGGTTCTCGATCCTTCCGTTCATCAACGCGGTCGATCCGCTGCGCATGGCAAACCGGCTCAGCAATCAGACGCTGTTCGAATGGACCTTCATCTCCCGCGACGGCGAGCCTGTCGAGGCGATCAATGGCATGACGATCATGGTCGACCAGTCTTTGCACGACGCCGGCTTCATCCCCAATGTCGTGTGCTGCGTCGGTTTCGATCCGATCATCGAGGTCCGCGATCCGGTCAAGTCCTGGCTGCGCAAGCTCAACCGCATGGGCGCCCATCTGGGCGCCCTGGGGGCCGGAACGCTGTTCCTGGCAGAATCCGGGCTGCTGGACGGCTACCGAGCGACCATTCACTGGCAATACATGGACAGCCTTGTCGAGCGGTTTCCCAAGATCAAAGTCACACGCAACGTGTTCGAAATCGATCGAAACCGCTTCACCTGTGCCGGCGGCACGGCATCCATGGATTTGGTGCTGCACGCCATTGGGCTGCATTTCGGACATGCTCTGGCGACCGCGGTCTCGGACGAGTTCGTCACCGGCGAGGTTCGGGAATCCTCGTCGCGTCAGCGCCTGTCGCACCGAACCAGGCTGGGCGTCACGGACCGGAAACTCTTGCGCGTGATCGACTTCATGGAACGTCAC
>JAKSBI010000145.1 GCA_022361215.1 Hyphomicrobiales bacterium
AGCGGTCAACGCCATCGCCGCGGAGACCGACTTCAGCCGCACCTTCGGCTCCGGCGACGACACCGTCACCATCTACGATTTCGGCACGTCCGACGACGGCCTGATGGTGATGTACGCCAACGGCACGCCTGAGGTCTTCCGGGCGCCGACGAACTCCTTTTCTCTGACGTTGGGCATTGACGATCCCGCCACGATCGACGGCGACGACACGGTCAACATCTATTCCATGGACAGCGGGTTCAGCGCCGACGTGACCATCGACGGCGGCGGCAGCCCTGATGTCATCCGGGAAGTTCCGCTCATCTCCGCGCTGACGCTCGCGGGCCTTAAGACCAGCGACGACGACACGGTCAACATCGAGGACGATTTGGTTCTTCCGGGCAGCACGCTCAACGTGAAGGCGGAGAACATCCGGGTTCGCTCCGGCGTCGTCATCAACACCGAGTCCGACAGTGGCGACGCCGGCAGCGTTATCTTCTCCGGCACCTCCATCCGGATGGAGCAGGACTCGGCGATCTATGCCGAGGCTAACGGAACCGGCGGTGCGGCGGGCTCCGTGACGTTCGAGGCCTCGGACAAGTCGCGGCGTTTCGTCGAGGTCCCCTGGGCGTTCACCAACAAGACCGTGGATATCTCGCTGACCGGCGCCACCATCAAGGCCGGCGACATCAAGTTCGAGGCGACGTCGAAGGATATCGCCGCGGCCAGCGAGGGCTGGGGCGAATGGGGCGGCTTCAGCGCGTCGTCGGTGTTCACGGATGTGATCGCGACCCTGCTCGGCTTTTTCGGCGTGTCGGTGGCCGGGTCGATCCGCGGCGCCGATGCGACGATCACTGTCGACAGCAGTGCGATCGTCTCCTCGGGCGCCGTGACCATGGAGGCGATCACCGAGGCTTCGACGATCACCGAGGCGATCGTCATCAACACGTTGAAGAACTCGCCCGTTGCCAAGGGAGACATCCAGTTCGCGGCGGCCTTCGCGGCGACCCTGAGCACGGCCAAGACCTTGATCCAGAACGGAACGTCGATCACGGCGGCCGACGACGTGCTGATTGCGGCCGACGGCAAGGTTAAGGCCCAGGCCACGGCCACCGCCACGAACAATACGCAGGCCGGCGGCACCGAGTTCAAGGACGTCGACAACACGAAGAAGCCGACATCGGTTGGCGACAAGATGAGCGGCAACACCAAGTCGTTCGCGCTCACCGGAGTCGGCACGGACCTCACGGTCCAGTCGAAGGTCGACATCGATTCCGTGATCACCTCGGGCGGCTCGGTGAACGTTCAGGCGATCGGCACCAACGAGACGACGGCCAAGTCCACCTCAACACAGTATCTTGGCGGTCAGGTTGGTTTCATCGTCGCGGTCGCCGTCGACGTGTCGGACATCGATGCGATCGTCGACGGAACCATCGAGGCTGCGGGCGGCACCAGCTTCTCGGCGGTCGACACGTTCGACGCCGCCGACGGCAACGCGATCGACCTGAACGAGAACACGATCACGTTCGACAAGGACCACGGGTTCGAGCATGGCGAGCTGGTCAACTACGTCGTCGGCGACAAGGACGAGAACGATCCGGTCAGCGCCGTTGGCGGCCTGGAGGACGGCGCCACCTACTATGTGGACGTCATCGACTCCAAGACCATCAGGCTGACCAAGCAACCCTGGGTGGACATCGACAATAAGTTCGTCGATCAGAACTCGACCCATTCCTTCCAGAAGTCCGATGCCATCGACTTCACGCTGGACATCGTTACGGATGTGGACGGGGACCTGAAGGACGAGCTCTATGTTCCGGGCCATGACTTCGATAGCGGCGACTTCGTCGCCTATGCCTTCAACGGCAATCAGGCGATCTCTGGTCTGGCGCAGGGAGAGGTTTATGCGGTCGAGGAAATCGACGGCGCGCATGTCGCTTTGCTCGAGGTCACCGATCACGACCTGACGCCGGCCGA
>JAKSBI010000776.1 GCA_022361215.1 Hyphomicrobiales bacterium
AGGATGAACAGGTGGTCCACCAGCTTGAAGGCGTTGAGCAGCGCGTTGACGAGCACGAACAGCGTGGTCGGCATCAGCAGCGGGAAGGTCACCCGCCAGAAGAACGTCCAGCGGCTTGCGCCTTCCAGCATCGCAGCTTCGCGCAGCTCCGGCGGGATCGACTGGAGTGCCGCCAGATAGAAGATCATGAAGAAGCCGGCCTCCTTCCAGATCGTCATGACGATGAGGCTCGGCAGCACCAGGTCCGGGTCGCCGAGCCAGTTGTGGGCGGGCACGCCGAAGAGGCCGGTGATCTGGTCCACCAGGCCGATGTCCGGCGTGTAGAAGAACAGCCAGATGTTGGCCACCGCGATCATCGGCAGGATGGTCGGCGTGAAATAGCTCATGCGCACCAGGCCGCGCAGCGGCAGCCTGCCGTTCACCCAGACCGCCATCAGCAGCGCGATGGCGATGCTCGCCGGGATGGTGCCGGCCGCGTACCAGAGATTGTTCCAGACCACCTGCCAGAACACCGGGTCCTCCAGCATCAGCCGGTAGTTCTCGAGGCCGACGAACTTGGCGGGCCGGATCGCGGTTCCGGTGGTGAACAGGCTCTGGGCGAGCGTCGCCACGGCCGGGTAGTGGGTGAAGGCGATCAGCAGGATCGCCGCCGGCGTCAAGAGGAGCCAGCCATAGACCTGGTTGCGCAGCGCGTGCGGGCTGTTCATGCGCCCTGGTGCCGTTCAAGTGAGCGGCCGGAGGCGCGGGCGAGCGCGCCTCCGGCCTGTGATCCTTCGGGGCTACTGATAGCGCTTCAGCAGCCGGTCCGCCTGGGCCTGCGCGGCGCCGAGGGCGTCCTTCGCAGGCTTCGTGCCGGTCAGCGTTGCCTGGATGGCGTCGTCGAGCAGCTTGCGCACACGGCCCGTCTGGTAGGTGGAGAGTTCCGCGGTGGCGTATTCGAGCTGGTCGCGGGCGACCGCCGCCGGCGGGAAGGACTTCAGATAGTCCTGCAAAGCCTGCGTCTCATAGGCGTCCGGGCGGGTGCCGATATAGCCGGTCTTGATGCTCCACTCGGCGGTGCGGTCGGGCTGCGTCAGGAAGCGGATCAGCTTCATCGCCGCCCTGCGCTCCTCGGGCGTGGTCTGCTTGAAGATGTAGAAGTTGCCGCCGCCGGTCGGCGTGCCGCGCCGCTTCTTGGCCGGCAGCATGGCCACGCCGAAGTCGAACTTGGCGTTCTTCTTGACCGCCGTCAGGTTGCCGGTCGAGTGCCACATCATGGCGGTCTTGCCTTCGAGAAAGGTCTTGCGCAGCGTGCCCCACTCGATGGTGCCCGACGGCATGATGCCGTGCTTGGAGCCGAGGTCCTGCCAGAACTGCAGCGCCTCGACGGTCGGGGCGGCGTCGAAGAAGGCCTGGTTGCCGTCGCCGTTCATCAGCACCTGGCCGTTCTGCTTGGTCAGCGCGCCGAACATCCAGTAGGGATAGCCGGTCGACGGGATCATCAGGCCCCAGCGGTCCACCTGGCCGTCCTTCTTCTTGACCAGCTTCTTGCCCATGGAGACCAGCTCGTCCCAGTTGGCCGGCGGCTTGTTCGGGTCCAGGCCCGCCTCCTTGAAGGCGTCCTTGTTGTAGTACATGACGATGGTCGAGCGCTGGAACGGGATGCCCCAGGTCTTGCCGCCCGTGCGCCCGTTCTCCATCAGGGCGGGATAGAAGCTCTGCAGCCAGGCCTTCTCCTCGTCCGTCTCGACGATGTCGTCGAAGGCCACGATGGCGTCCTGCTCGATCAGCTCGTAGATGTCGATGGAGAACATCACCGAGAGCTGCGCCGGCTTGCCGGCCTTCAGGGCGGCGAGCGCCTTGATGCGGGTGTCGTTGTAGTTGCCCGCATAGATGGCCTTCACCTTGATGTCCGGGTTCTCCTTCATGAAGTCGGCCACCAGGCCGTCGACGATCTTGGTCAGCGGGCCGCCGACGGCGACCGGGTAGTACATGGTGAGCTCGACGGCCAGGGCCGATCCGGCCCAGCCGAGGGTCAGGGAGAGCCACATGGCCATCCCCGCCAGGGTGGATTTCAGTCTTCCAGTCATCGCTACCTCCTTCTGGACTGTGCGAAGCCGTTGTGGGGCTTCGGTCTCAATGCGTGTCGGGTGTGCTCGACCCGTGCGCGGCCTCCCCTCAGGCCGCGATCGAGAGCGGCCGGGCGTCCGCGATGCGGGCGCCGTCGGCTGCGTCGAAGATGTGAACGTCGGTGTCGGCCCAGCTCAGGCCGATCTGCCGGCCCGGCGCCAGGCGGACCCGGCCCGGCGCACGCACCAAAAGCTCCTGCGCGCCGCAGCGCGCGGCCACGATGGTGTCCGCGCCCAGATAGTCGCAGGACCGGATCGTCGCCGGGATGCCCTCGTGTTCGGAAATCTCGATATGCTCCGGCCGGATGCCGAGGAGACAACCGCCCGGCGCCTCGGCGACCACCGCCGGACCGTCGGTCCCGGCGATCGCCGCGCCTTGGGCGCCGGGGCCGAGGCGCACCAGGTTCATCGGCGGCGTGCCGATGAAGCCGGCGGTGAAGGTCGTTGCCGGCCGGTCGTAAAGATCCTCCGGCGTGCCGCTCTGCTCGATGCGCCCCTCGCGCATCAGGACGACCTTGTCGGCCATGCTCATGGCTTCGGTCTGGTCGTGGGTGACGTAGACGACCGTCATGGCCAGCCGCTGCTGCAGGTCGCGCAGCTCCACGCGCATCTCGTGGCGCAGCTTGGCATCGAGATTGGAGAGCGGCTCGTCCATCAGGCAGATCGGGTTCTCCGCGATCACCGCGCGCGCCACGGCGACGCGCTGGCGCTGCCCGCCGGAGAGCTGCGCCGGCTTGCGGTCGAGCAGGTCGCTCAGGCCCACCATCTTGGCCACGCGGGCGAGGCGGGTCTCCTGCTCGGCGCGCGCGACCTTGCGGACCTTGAGGCCGAACAGGATGTTCTCCCGCACGTTCAGATGCGGGAACAGCGCATAGGACTGAAACACCATGGAGACGCGCCGGCGCGCCGGCGGCGCGTGAGTCATGTCGGCCTCGTCGATGGTGATGCGCCCCGAGGAGACGTCCTCCAGGCCGGCGATCATGCGCAGCGTCGTCGATTTGCCGCAGCCCGACGGGCCCAGCAGCACCACGAACGTGCCCGGCTCGACGGTGAAGGACACCTCGCGGACGGCCACCGTGCTCCCCCACGCTTTCGTGACCTCGGCCAACGCAATGGCAGGCATCCTCGCGCCCCTTCGACAGGCATGTCCACTCTCTGCCATTGAGTGTAAGAAAATTTACATCTCATGGCCAAACGCAATCTATCCGGCGGCTATGACACTTTTATTTCGGGTCGCGGTCCGGGGCGGGGTGAACCAGTCGGACGCCATGCTCGGCGAGCGCCGTGCCATAGGGCTCCGGCGGCGGCCGGTCCGTGAAGATGGCGTCGATCTCCGAGGCGTGGGCCACGCGCACGGTGGCGTCGGAGCCGAACTTGCTGTGATCGAGCGCCACGAAGGTGCGGCGCGAGATGCGCATGGCCGTCTTGGAGACGCCGATGTCGCGGTAGTCGTAGTCGAGCAGCTCGCCGTCGGGCTCGATCCCGCCGATGCCGAAAATGCCGTAGCCGACCCGGAAACGCTCGAGAAACTCCCGCGTCGCCTCGCCGGTGGTGGCGTGATCCCGTTGCCGCAGGAGCCCGCCCGCGAGGATGATCTGGAACGCGCTTTTCTGGCTGAGCAGGGTGGCGATGGCGATGTGGTTGGTCAGCACCGTCAGCTCGTGGTGGCCGAGCAGCGCTTCCGCCACCGCTTCCATGGTCGTGCCGATATCGAGGAAGACCGTCGCACCGTCCGGGATCTCGCGCGCAATCAGCGCTCCAACGATTTGTTTTTCTTCGGAGAAACGGCTCTTGCGGTTGTCGTAGTCCATGACCGTGCGGCCGAGCGGCAGTCCCGCGCCGCCGTGATAGCGGGCCACCAGGCCGCGGCGCTCGAGCTGGATGATGTCGCGGCGCACGGTCTGCTCCGAGACCCGGAAGGCCTTGGCCATCTGGTCGATGGCGACGAAGCCGCGCTGGCGCAGCAGATCCAGGATCGCCGACTGGCGATGTTGCACGCCCGGGTTGCTCTGTCGCTCGTAAAGGGTGTCGTCGGCCATGGTCCCGGTCTCGTCCAACGGCATCTTCGGTGGGCGGCGCATGGCACGGCGGGCCGGTTGCCGGATGCGGTTGAGCCCTTGATGTCATATTTCTTACATCTCGAGCGCGACAACGCAATGACAGCCACCGGAGGCGCCCGGACGGGACCGGGAAGCGCCATCGGGCCGGATTTTGGGTAGGCTTTGCCAGGGTTCCCGGGTTAACGTTGTGATAACGTTTGCCTCCAATTCGTCCCAATCTCGTTGCATACAGGTGGCATTCAGTGAATTTTGAATGGCTTCTTGATTCTACGTCGACGAAAAAGCATTAAATATCAGGGCGTTAGAGGGGCTCTCCATGGTGTTGACACCGCAGACGGCTGCGTCGCAGACGCCGGTGGAAACAAGCGCGCCTAGCGTTGCGTCTGCCGATTACGTCCAGGTTCCGGATGGGCATCTCCTCTTCACGGGCGAATTTTCCCGCTCCGCGAGCGATCTGAAGATCACCGGCAGCGACGGCTCGACCTTCGTCGTGCCGCGCTATTTCGAGGCCGAGACGCCTGCCGGGCTGACGTCGCCCCAGGGCGCGACGCTGTCGGGCGAGACAGTCGGCCTGCTGGCCGGCCCGCAGTTCCCGGGCATGTACGCCCAGGCGGGCCCGGCGCAGAGCGGCGCCAAGGCCATCGGCGAGGTCAGCCAGGTCAATGGCGCGGTCACGGTCCAGCGCAGCGATGGCGTCACCGTCGAGTTGAAGGCCGGCGACGCGGTCTTCAAGGGCGACGTGGTGATGACGGCCGATGGCGGCAGCGTCGGCATGGTGTTCCTCGACGGCACCGTGTTCTCGATGCAGCCGGGCACGCGGATGGTCCTGAACGAGTTCGTCTACGAGCCGGACGGTGCGTCGAATGCGTCCGTCTTCAACGTCATTCAGGGCACCTTC
>JAKSBI010000851.1 GCA_022361215.1 Hyphomicrobiales bacterium
CGCCAGTGGGCCCCCTCCATCTGCACCCACCAGGGCACGTCGGCCACCACCTGCGCACCGGCCGAAACCTCGTCCAACAGGCCCTTGAAGACGTAGGACCAGCCGAAGCGCTCGGCGTCCGTGCGATACCCCGTCGCCGCCACGAAGTCGGAGAATTCGGCGTTGGTGACGGCGAACGTGCCGAGCCCGTAGTCGCGGAGTTTGATGCGCCGCCGCGGCCCTTCGCCGTCGGCGCGGATGCAGACGTCGTCGGTCCCCACCCAGCTCTCGCCGCCGGAGATCCAGGTGATCGACGCGGTGTCCTCGCGATGCGGGTCAGGCGATGACATCGAACACATCCGCGCCGGCGGTCAGTCGGGCCGCTCCAGGGTAAAAATGGTCTCGGCCACGACCTTGGCGTAGTCCTGATAGCCGAGCCGCGCGATCGGGCAGAGCTTGGCCACGTCGATCAGGCCGTCCTCGCCGATCAGGTCGTCGTCGATATGGATGCCGATGACCTCGCCGAAGAGCACCGTGTAGGCGTCCTCGGGCTTCTCGTGAGGCAGCCGCACCACCTGGATCAGCTTGCATTCGAAATGAATGGGCGATTCCTTCACCCGCGGCGGCTGGACCAGCTTGGAGGGCAGAGGCGTCAGGCCGGCCTCGGCCAGCTCGTCCACCTCCTTGGGCAAATGCGCCGCGGTCGCGTTCATGGCCTCGCGGGTCTCCCAGGTGGTGACGTTGTGCACGAACTCGCCGGTCGCCTCGATGTTGCGCTGGGAGTCCTTGAGCCGGTCGTCGTCGACGATGCCGTGGCCCGCGGAGAACATCACCGTGGGCGGGCGATAGGCCACCGCGTTGAAGAAGCTGTAGGGCGCCAGATTGACCGTACCGTCGGCGCCGAGCGAGGTGATCCAGCCGATGGGGCGCGGAATCACCAGGCTGTTGAACGGGTTCTTCGGCAGGCCGTGGTCGCCTGTACGCGGCTCGTAGAACATGGCTGGTCCCTTGCTGAAAGCGCAATGAGGTTATGAGTGGGCCAACCGGGCTCTGGTCGGCCGATGGGGCAGGGTCTGCTCGCAGACGTGGATACAGCCTCCCGCCGCATCCGACCAGACCCCGTGCTTCCGTCTCGAAGCCACCGGCCCGCAGCATACGCCAAGCGCCGCCGGCGGTTCCATGGCTTCGTCGGCAAAGCACTGTTGCGGGATCCGCAGGCACCCTGATGCAAATTCCGATCGGCCCCCACTACCCCTTCTTCTTCGGCCGGATCGCCTCCCAGTCGGCGTCGCTCCAGGCGAGCAGGTCCTCGGCGCCGGAGGTGCGCAGCATGCCGCCGCCGTCGATGGTGACGCATTCGCCGGTCACGTAGCCGGCCTGGTCGGAGACGAGATAGCAGGCCAGGTTGGCCAGCTCCTCGTGCGCGCCCACGCGGCCGAGGGGGATGGCGCGCTCCTGGCCGCCGGCGGCCTCGCGGGCCTTGGGGCGGAGCCTGGACCAGGCGCCCGGCGTCGGGAAGGGCCCCGGCGCGATGGCCACGGTGCGGATGCCGTGCGGGCCCCATTCGACGGCCAGGCTCCTGGTCATGGCGAGCATGGCGGCCTTGCCCATGACCGCGGGCACGGTGAAGGCGCGGCCGGTCATGGCGCCAGTGCTCAGGATCGACAGCACGACCCCGTCGCGCCCCTCGGCGATCCAGCGCCGCCCCGCCGCAACCGTGCAGGACATGGGGCCGTTGAGGTTGATCGCGAACAGGGTGTCGAGGGCGCGGGCCGAGAGCTTGTGGGTCTGGGCGATGAAATTGGCGGCCGCGTTGTTGACGAGGACGTCGACGGGCCAGGCCTGGTCGATCATGGCATCGACCGCCTCGGCGTCGCGGATGTCGCACGGGATGGCCTCGACCGTGGCCCCGGTCGCCTCGGAGATCTCGGCGGCGGCCGCGTCCAGCACCTCGGCGCGGCGGCCGCAGATCGCCAGCGCGGCGCCGAGCTCCGCCATGCGTCGTCCCATGCTTTTGCCGAGACCGGTGCCGCCGCCGGTGATCAGGATCCGCTTGCCCGCCAGGAGGCTCGCTTCGAACATGCCGCGCGGTCCCGCCTCAGCCGGCGAAGGGCGCCTCGGCGCCCTCGGGCACCGGCACCTCGAAGGCGTTCAGCGTACCGGAGATGAAGGTGTAGTAGCCCACCAGGAAGACCAGCTCGACGACGCTGCGCTCGCCGAGCCGCTCCAGCGCAGCCCCGTAGGTCTCGGCGCCGACGCGGCGCTCGCGCAGCAGCTCCGACGCGAAGCGGTGGACGACGGCGATGTCCTCGTCCCCCTCCGGTGTCCGGCCGTGCTTGATGGCGTCGATGGTGGCGTCGTCCAGGCCCTCCTTCTTGGCGATCAGGGCATGGGCGTACCACTCGAAATCCGCTCGCCAGTGCGCTCCCACGGCCAGGATCGCGACCTCGCGCAGATCCGCCGGCAGGGTCGACGAGAAGCGCAGGAGCGCGCCGAGCTTCTGCACGGCGTCGCCGATCTCGGGGCTGTAGAGCATGGCATTGAACGGGCCGCGGAGCGCGCCATTGGCATCGACCAGGCCGAAGTCCCGGTCGCTCTGCGCCCGGGCGCCGCCGGTGATGCTCTCGAACAAGGCTTGCTGCACGGGATCTCTCTCGGCGGCCGTCAGGCCCGGCAATCGGCTCATATGTGGTCTCCTTTGTGAATGAGTCTCGGGCTCAACTTGTCTTGAGAAGCAGCCCGCCTTCCACGGGCAGCAGCATGCCGGTGATGTATTGGGCCTCGTCGGAGGCTAGGAACAGGGCGGCGTTGGCCACGTCCCAGGCGGTCCCCATGCGGCCTCGCAGCGGCACCTGGGCGTGGCGCTCGGCACGCATGGCCGCCTCGTCGATGCCGCGCTCCGCAGCCCGGCCGCCCACGGCCATGGGCGTGTCCATCAGTCCGGGCAGGATGGCGTTGACGCGCACGCCGAAAGGCGCGTTCTCCATGGCCAGGTGCTGGGTGAGCGTGTTCACGGCGCCCTTGCTGGTCTTGTAGGCGACGGTCCGGCCGCCGGCGAGGGACGAGGTGGAGGAGATGTTGACGATGGCGCCCGCGCGCTGCTCGCGCATCGCCGGGAGGGCGTGCTTGCAGGTCATGAACATGGCCTTCAGGTTGGCGGCCATGATCGCATCCCAGACGGCGACGTCGAGCGCCGCGCAGTCGGTGTCGCCGCGGAAGCGCCCCACATTGTTGTGCAGCACGTCGATGCGGCCGTAGCGCGCCAGGCAGGTCTCGGCGATGGCGCGGCAGGCGTCCTCCTGCATGACGTCGGCCGCCAGGACGGAGGCCGTGGCGCCCTCGGCCTGGATCTGCTCGCAGGTCTCCTCGGCCCAGTCCGCGTTCCGGTCGACGAGCAGCAGCGTCGCGCCCTCCCGGGCGAAGCGCACGGCCGTGGCGCGGCCATTGCCGATGGTCGAGCCGGGCTGCTGGCCGGCGCCGACGACGACCGCGACTTTCCCGGCGAGTCTCATGCCGGGCGTCGCAGGCACGGGCTGTGGCGAAGAGCGATCAAAGACCTAGTTCCGTGTATCGAACTGAAAATAGAGCGTGGAGCTGGTCCCGAAGGGCTGCTCGGCCGCATTCCGGTAGAGCGGGTTTCCGGCATAGGCGTCGACCCTCACCACATCTGTCGGCGCGTGGGCGACGCAAATCCGGAAGGTGCGGTCGGCCTGCGGCCCGAGCTTCAGCCAGCCGGGCGAGAGCGAGACCTCGTCGCGCAGGCTCTTGCGCAGGATGACGACGCTGGCCTGTGCGTCCTTGGGCGTGGTCTTGCCCGCGCTGTCGCGGATCTCGATGCGCAGATCGATGCAGTTCACCGGGCAATGCAGGCAGGCGGTATCGCGGCCGTCGCAGCCCGCTTTCGGCGTGCAGCCATCGGCAGCCTGCTGGGCCGATGCAGGCCAGGCGGCCATGACGGCGAGTAGGCTCAGCACTGCGCGGAAACCGGTCATAAACCATCCCGGGATTCGGCGTCTGCGGCGGCAGTATGGAGGACTGCACCTGCTCCCAAGCCCTAAACGCCTGAACCCGCCCCCTTTTTCTTCGGATTCGCTCCAATAGTCCTGTTCATCCGGGCCCGATTTCCCAGCTTTCTTACAGAAATTTAATGCCCTGGAAAGTGCGTCGTAAGGCGACGCCCCCTATATGTTCAGACACAAACCAGTGGAATTCCGCTGGGAGGCGCGATTCGAAGGTCAAACGAGGAGAAAGGTTCACCCATGACTCACCCTGAAAGGACGACGCCCGACCGGGCCCGTTCGCCGTGGACGCGAATGGCGCGCAGGCCGGTTGCGGTGGCGGCGGCCGGCGTGCTGGGTCTCGGCATTCTGGGCGCGGCCATCGGGCCGGAGACCTCGGTCTCGGTCGCTCGGGCGGAGAGCGACAAGACGGTTCTCACCCCCTATGGACGGGCGCCCATCAGCTTTGCGGATCTGGTGGCGAAGGTGCGGCCCGCCGTCATCAGCATTCGCGTCAAGAACGGCGAGAGCCGGCGTCGCAGCTCGCGGCAGTTCGATTTCCGCGGCATGCCGGATCTGCCCGAGGATCACCCGCTGAACGAGTTCTTCAAGCGCTTCAAGCGGGACTTCTCGGACAAGGACCAGAGGAACAAGCGGCGCTCGCGCCCGAGCCTGGCGCAGGGCTCCGGCTTCATCATCTCGGCGGACGGCTATGCGGTGACCAACTATCACGTGGTCAAGAACGCGAGCGAGATCCGCGTCACCCTCGACAATGGCGACAAGGTCGACGCCAAGGTGCTCGGCGGCGACGAGCGCACCGACCTGGCGCTGCTGAAGATCAAGGGCGACCGCACGTTCCCGTTCGTGGAGTTCGCCGAGAAGCCCGCCCGCGTGGGTGACTGGGTGCTCGCCGTGGGCAACCCGTTCGGTCTCGGCGGCACCGTCACGGCCGGCATCGTCTCGGCGCACAACCGCGACATCGGCAACGGTCCCTACGACTTCCTGCAGATCGACGCGGCCGTGAACCGCGGCAACTCCGGCGGCCCGGCCTTCAATCTCGAAGGCAAGGTCATCGGCGTGAACACGGCCATCTTCAGCCCGAGCGGCGGCAATGTCGGCATCGCCTTCGCGGTCCCGTCCAAGCTGACCAAGCAGGTCGTGGCTCAGCTCCGCGACAGCGGCTCCGTGGCCCGCGGCTGGCTCGGCGTCACCATCCAGAACGTCACCGATGACATTGCCGAGAGCTTCGGCCTCGACGAGGCCTTCGGCGCCATCGTGACGAGCTTCGCCGAGCGGGGCCCGGCCTCGAAGTCCGACATGGAGATCGGCGACCTGATCACCGAGGTCGAAGGCGAGAAGATCGAGGACTCGCGCGACCTGGCCCGCAAGATTGCGGCCTTCCCGCCGAAGTCCAAGGTGAAGGTGACCGTGCTTCGCGACGGCGACGTCAAGGACGTCGAGGTCAGGCTCGGGAAGTTCCCCAGCATGAAGAAGCTGGCCGCGCTGCAGTCCGGCAAGCCGCAGGGCGAGGAGATGGACGATCTCGGCCTCTCGTTGGCGCCGGCGGAAGAGTATGAGGGCGCGGGCCAAAAGGGCGTCGTGATCACCGATGTCGACCCGGACTCGGAGGCCGCCGAGAAGGGCCTGAAGGCCGGCGACGTCATCCTCGAGGTAGCCGGCGACAGCGTCTCCGAGCCCCAGGACGTAGTCAGGGGCATCCGCAAGGCCAAGGACAGAGGCCGCAAGGCGGTGCTGATGCGCATCCAGTCCGGCGAGCGGCGGCGCTTCATCGCCCTGCCTGTCGGCAAGGTCTGATCGCTCTACGCTTTCGCGGTGCGGCCCTCGGGCCGCACCGCCCGTCGTTTTACCATGTCATCAGGTTCCACGATCTCTGCCGGAGCCAAACTTCAGCAATTGGGGCCAACTGCGATAAAGTCGGGTCCCATGCGAATCCTCCTGATCGAAGACGAGCCCGAGACCGCCGCCTTTCTGCAAAAGGCGCTGAAGGAGTCGGGCCATGTGGCGGAGCACGCCGGGGACGGCGAGACGGGCCTCAGCTTTGCGCGCACCCAGTCCTACGACGTGCTGATCGTCGATCGCATGCTGCCCAAGCGCGACGGGCTGTCGGTGATCGAGACGCTGCGCGAGGACGAGATCCGCACGCCGGTGCTGATCCTGAGCGCCCTTGGCGAGGTCGACGACCGGGTCAAGGGCCTGCGCGCCGGCGGCGACGACTATCTGACCAAGCCCTTCGCCATCAGCGAGCTGCTGGCGCGCATCGAGGCGCTGGCGCGGCGCTCGGCGCCGGAGGAGGCGGTCACCAAATACGTCGTCGCCGACCTCGTGCTCGACCGGCTGTCGCACACGGTGACGCGGTCCGGCGAGCCCATCACGCTGCAGCCGCGCGAGTACCGGCTGCTCGAATATCTGATGAAGCACGCCGGACAGGTGGTTACTCGCACCATGCTGCTGGAGAACGTCTGGGACTATCACTTCGACCCCCAGACCAATGTCATCGACGTGCACATCTCGCGCCTGCGCTCCAAGATCGACAAGAACTTCGATCCGGCCCTGCTGCAGACCGTGCGGGGCGCGGGCTACACGATCCGCGACGCCGGTTCCTAAGACCCGACTTCCCATGTCCATCGGCCCCAATTTCTTCCGGACCACCACGTTCCGGCTGTCGCTGATCTTTCTGATCCTGTTCGGCGCCGCGGCCGCGGTCGCCATCGGCTACATCTACTGGAACACCACCGTGCTGCTCTCCCGCCAGCTCGACGAGACCATCGAGGCGGAGATCCAGGGGCTTGCCGAGCAGTACCGCTCCGGCGGCCTGACTCGGCTGGTGAACACCGTCGCCGGCCGCAGCCTGACGCCGGGCTCGAGCCTCTATCTCGTCACCGACCGGGCCGGCGGGCGCATCGCCGGCAATCTCTCCTCGGTCTCGCGCGATCTTTGGAACACCGTCGGCCGGGTACAGTTCGTCTACACCCGGCCCACCGAAGGCGGGTCGGAGAACCGGGTGGCGCTGGCCACCATCTTCCGGCTGCCGGCGGGCTACCGGCTCATTGTCGGCCGCGACATCGAGGACCGGCGCAGGTTCGAGCTGGTCATTCGGCAGGCCTTCTTTCTGAGCTTGGGCGTCATGGCCCTTGTCGGGCTCGGCGGCGGCTGGATCATGAGCCGCAACATCCTGGCGCGCATCGACACGGTGACCGACACCAGCCGCACCATCATGTCGGGCGACCTTTCGGGCCGGGTGCCGGTGACGGGCTCGGGCGACGAGCTGGACCGGCTCTCGGAGAACTTGAACGCCATGCTTGACAAGATCGAGCAGCTCATGACGGGGCTCAGGGAGGTCTCCGACAACATCGCCCACGATCTGAAGACGCCACTCAACCGGCTGCGCAACCGCGCCGAGGTGGCGCTCAGCGACGCCAGCGGCGAGACCGACTATCGCGAGGCCCTGGAGCGCACCATCGACGAGGCCGACGACCTCATCAAGACCTTCAACGCGCTGCTCAGTATCGCCCGCCTCGAAGCCGGCGCCGGCAGCCAGAACATGGAGGACGTGGAGGTCGCCGCCCTGGTGCACGACATGACCGAGCTCTACGAGCCGCTGGCCGAAGAGCATGGGCTGAGGCTGGAGACGGACGTGCCCGAGACCGTGCGGCTGCGCGCCGACCGTCAGCTCCTCGGCCAGGCTCTGGCCAACATGGTCGACAACGCCATCAAATACGCCGCCGACGGCTCGGACGCGGACGGCGCCGGTCCCGCCCGCTCGCTTGTCAGCGTCACGGGCCGGCTGCGGGGCGGCCGGCTGGAGCTCGCCGTCGCGGATCACGGTCCGGGCATCCCGGAGCAGGAGCGGGAGCGGGTGCTCAAGCGGTTTGTGCGCCTGGAGGCCAGCCGCTCGCGGCCCGGCAGCGGTCTGGGCCTCAGCCTGGTGGCAGCGGTGGCCCAGCTCCATGGCGGCGAGGTGCGACTGGAAGACAACGGGCCCGGCCTCAGAGTGGTGCTATCCTTGCCGCTGACGCGCGATCCGGGTGGGACGCGCAACGCGGCGTGAGTGGCTGAACAGTGGCAATCGGGGGTAGCGTGTCGGGCCTTCGCGAGTGCATAGGCGAGGTGCCGCCCGTCCACGACGCGGCACGGGCGGAGCAGGCCCTTGGCGAGCTCGACGAGCAGGCGAGGGCGGCTGAGGCCCTTCTGCCGCTTGCGGACATGATGGCGGAGGACGCCAAGGCGCAGGCCCTGGTGCGCGCCGTGTTCGGCGCCTCGCCCTTTCTGACCAGCCTGATCCTGCGCGAGCCGGGCATGCTGCTGCGTTGCCTGGCACAGGACCCCGACGCCCATCTGGCGTCGCTGGGGGAGGCGCTCGGCCATAGCCTCGCGGCGGCGGGCTCCGAGGCCGACGTCATGCGGCTGCTGCGCCGCTACAAGAGCGAGGTGGCGCTGCTGGTCGCGCTCGCCGACATCGGCGGCGTCTGGCCCGTGGAGCGGGTGACGGCGGGCTTGAGCGACGCGGCGGATCGCGTCGTCGCCGAGGCGCTGCGGTTCGTGCTGGGCCGCGCGGCCGAGAACGGCGTCTATCGGCCCGCGGACGCCGCGCGGCCCGAGGCGGACAGCGGCTATTTCGTGCTCGGCATGGGCAAGCTCGGCGCCCATGAGCTGAACTATTCGAGCGACATCGATCTGATCGTTTTCTACGACCCCGACCGCGCCCGGCTGGCCGACGGCAAGGAGCACGGGCCCTTCTTCGTGCGGCTGACGCGCGACCTGGTCCGGCTCCTGCACGAGCGCACCGCCGACGGCTACGTGTTCCGCACGGACCTCAGGCTCAGGCCCGACCCGGGCGCCACGCAGGTGGCGCTCTCCGTCGAGGCGGGCCTCACCTACTACGAGGCCTTCGGCCAGAACTGGGAGCGGGCGGCCCTGATCAAGGCGCGGGTGATCGCTGGTGACAGGGAGGCCGGCGAGGCCTTCCTGGCGCAGCTCGCCCCCTTCGTCTGGCGCAAATATCTGGATTTCGCGGCCGTCGCCGACATCCATGCCATGAAGCGCCGCGTGCACCGCTTCAAGGGGCACGGCGAGATCGCGGTTGCCGGCCACAACGTCAAGCTCGGCCGCGGCGGCATCCGAGAGATCGAGTTCTTCGTGCAGACCCAGCAGCTGATCGCCGGCGGCCGGCAGCAAGAGCTGAGAGAGCGCAGCACCCTCGTCACGCTCCGGCAACTCGCCGACAATGGCTGGATCACGGGCGACGTGGCTGACGATCTGGCGGAAGCCTACCGTTTCCTGCGGCATGTCGAGCACCGCCTGCAGATGATCGCCGACGAGCAGACCCACAGCCTGCCGGAAAATGGCGAGGGGCTCGGGCGCGTGGCGCGGTTCTGCGGGTTCGCCGACGCGGCCGCCTTCGCCGAGGCCCTGATCGCGCGGCTCACCAAGGTCCAGTCGCATTACGACCGGCTGTTCGAGTCCGTGCCGGCGCCGGCGCAGGGGGCATGGCATCTGGTGTTCCGGGGCGACGACGAGGACCCGGCCACGCTGGCCGCGCTGAACGAGATGGGCTTCAAGGATGCCACGGCGGTCTTCACCGCGGTCCGGGCCTGGCAATCCGGGCGCTATTCGGCGACCCGCAGCGAGCGCGCCCGCGAAAGGCTGCTGGAGTTCCTGCCGCACCTGCTCGAAGCGCTCGGCGCCACGGCGCAGCCGGACTTGGCGCTCGCCACCTTCGACCGTTTCCTGGCCGAGCTGCCGGCGGGCGTGCAGCTCTTCTCCCTGCTCCGGTCCAAGCCGGGCATGCTGCGCCTGATCGCCGACATCATGGGGACCGCGCCACGGCTGGCGCGGGTGCTCAGCCGGCAGGCACGGGTGGTCGACGCGGTGCTCGACCCCGGCTTCTTCGGCGACCTGCCGTCGCCCGAGGACCTGGAGGGCCTGATCGCCGGCGAGGTCGCGGCCGGCACCGACTTCCAGGACTGCCTCGACCGGGCGCGCGTGACCGGCCGGGAGCAGGCCTTCCTGATCGGCGTGCGCGTGCTGTCGGGCACGATCACCGCAGACCAGGCCGGCGGCGCCTATGCCCGGCTCGCGGACAACCTGATCCGCGCGCTGCAGCTTGCGGTGGAGGACGAGACGGAGCGTCTGCACGGCCGCATGCCCGACGGGCGGGCCGCGGTGCTCGCCATGGGCAAGCTCGGCGGGCGCGAGATGACCGCCGCCTCGGACCTCGACCTGATCGTGGTCTACGACTTCGCCGCCGAGGCCACTATGTCGGACGGACCCAAGGCGCTGGCCGGCGGCCAGTACTACGCCCGCTTCACCCAGCGGCTGATCAGCGCGCTCTCGGCGCCGACGGCGGAGGGGACGATCTACGAGGTCGACATGCGCCTAAGGCCGTCGGGACACTCGGGGCCCGTGGCCACGCGGCTCGAGAGCTTCGTGGACTATCAGCAC
>JAKSBI010000341.1 GCA_022361215.1 Hyphomicrobiales bacterium
AGATCGGGTATTGCTTTTCGCGTGGATCGGCTTATATAAAATGTATTGTAAATACATTTTATAGTCGGACGCACGAAGGGGATCCCGATGGCCTATATCGTCCTGATAGCGGAAGCGATGGCGGTGGGCTGGCTCGCCTGGTTCACGGCTCTGGTTCTGGGCCTGCAAGAGGAGAGCCGGGCGCTGCCGGATCCTCCCATCGAGCCGGTCGGACGCACCCTGGTGACGGCGGCCCGCTGGGCGCTGACCCTTGGCGTACCGACGCTCGCCCTGGCCGAGACGGCCTTCGTGCTCGGCATGTTCGACTAGAGCATGTCGCGATCATTCTGATTCGCGCCATTGCTCTAGTTCTTTGTTGAAGCATGTCTTTTGTCCCGAAACCGGTATCCACTTTCGGGAGACATGCTCTAGAGCCGGGAGATCGTAAGATGTTGAACAAGACCATTATCTGGCCGCTGCTTCTGATCGGGGTCGCCGTCCCGGCCCCGCTCTACATCTGGGCCATCGTCTGGCTGCTGCTGCGCTGACGACCATGAGGACTCAGCCGACGAGCTCGCCGATCCAGAGCAGCAGGCCGAGAACGGCGAAGGCGGCGCCGGCCAGCGCCAGGCGCGCGATCAGCTCCGAATAGGCGATGCGGGCGAGCTTCGGGCATTCGAGCCGGTCCTTCAGCCAGAACAGCGCGAGGATCGCGGCCAGAAGGCCGGCGCCGACCAGAAAGAGAGACATCGGCAGGCCCTTGTCAGGCGGCAAGCCGCCTCAAACCACGTACTGCATCTCCAGAAAGCGCCCGCGGAACGCCTTCACCTTGTCGCGCCAGAGATCGTCCGGGCCGTCCTCCGCGCCGACGATCTCCGCCAGCAGCGCCGCCAGCTCCCTGAAATCGTCCTCTGTCATGCCGTAGCGGGTCATCTCCTGGGTGCCCATGCGCACGCCGCTGGCGGCGGCGAAGCTCGGGTCGTCCCAGAAAGCCTGCGGATTGGTGATGACATTGTTGGCCTCGAGCCGGCTGGCGATGTGCTCGCCCATGCCGCGGGCCGTGCGCAGCAGCACCTGATGGGTCTCGGTGAAGCCCAGCGCCGGATCGCCTTCGAGCTGCAGGCCCTGATCGGTCAGCCCGGCTGCGAAGGCCTTGGCGTTCGCGATCACCTGCTTGGGATAAGTGTCCTTGTGGGCGAGCATTTCGTAGGTCGCGCCCAACAGCCCCAGAAGCGTGCCCAGATGGTGGTTGCTGACGTGCCCCGGGAAGGTCCGCTGCTCGATCTGGCGCCACAGCAGCTCGAAGGGCGAGCCCGGCTCGATATTGCTCAGAATGACGCCGCGCTGCGGCCCGAAGAAGGACTTGTGCGTCGAGCCGGTAATAAAGTCGGCACCCTCCGCCAGCGGCTTCTGAAAATGGTCGCCGATCAGCCCCAGCACATGCGCGCCGTCATAGTGCAAGACCGGGCGCTCCGGATTGTCCTTGCCGAAGGTCTCGTGCACGAAGCGGGCGATCTCCGCCACCGGCTCCTTGTGGATGATGACGCTGCGGCCGAACACGATGAGCTCCGGCCTGGTCTCGGCGATCACGGCCTTGGCGGCCTCCACGTCGATCTTATGCGGGCTCTCCGGATCGATCGGGAAATGCTCGACCGCCGGGCGCCCGGTCTCCGGGTCGAGCCCCACATAGTTCTTCAGCGCCCCAAGAGGTTGCGCGCTCAAATGGCCACCCTTGTTGAGATCGTGCACCATCACCCGGCCGATGGGCTCGGACCGCGGCCGCTTGCGGAAGCGGTTGCGGAACTGCTTGAGGGCGTCATAGACGGTGTCGTTGGCCATCTGGCCGCTGATCACGCGCGGCTCCACGCGCGCGCAATCGAAGAAGCTGCGCAGCGCCGCCTTCAGCTCTTCCTCTTTCTCCATGATGAAGGCCGTGCCCTTGTAGTAGCGCACGTCCGGCGCGTCCGGGCCCAGCGCCTCGAGCCGCTGGTGCTCGTTGTAGCGGCCTGCCGGGTCGGCGACGCAGAGCCGCTCCACCAGGGGCGAGACCGTGGTTTCCGACGGGATCAGGTTGATGCACGCGGTGCGCCGCCAGGCGGTGTTCTGGGCGCTCTCCGCACCGAGCGCCTTCACGGCCTCGGCATGGTCGATGCCGGCGACCGTGCGGAACGTCTTCGGGCCCTCGAAGCCGCCATAGGCGCGCGTATAAGGCGCCGTCGGCCAGAGGTTCTTCTTCACCAGCTCGGCCTCGACCGTCTTGCCACGCGCATCGACCACCTCGAGCACCACCGGCCGGTCGGCCCGGTAGTGCAGGTCGGAGCGCAACAGCGCCAGCCCGATGGGCCTGAGCTGATGCGTGTCGGTCGGCGTCGCCATGTGGCCGGCCCCTTCGAAGGCCGAGGACGGCACGCTGGTGCCGGAGGTCACCACGCCGACCTCCTCGCCGTCCAGATGCACCTTGAAGCCTGCGCGCAACGGCTTCTTCGAGCCGAAGACGGCAATAGGCTGGACCAGGCGCTTCAGGATGCGCTCGTGCGGCGGCACGCGGATCTCGTGGCGCCGGATCGCCGCCAGCTCCTCGCGCTGCTTCTCCAGCGCCGCCTGGCCGATATAGGTACCCGCGCCATTGGCGCCGAGCCGCACGCCGGCGCCTGCCAGCCCATTGGCGAAGATCGGGATCTCGTGATCGTCCGGGTCGAGCCCGAGCTCATGGCCGTAGAGCGGCAGGCCGGCTTCCAGGCGCAGCGAGTCCCGGGCGCCGAGCCCGGCCGGAACGGCGCCCCTCTGCACCAGCGTCTCCCAGAAGGCGACGGTCACGGGGCGTGGCACGAAGAGCTCGAAGCAGACGGCCTCGCCGGTGTAGCCCGTGCGCGCCAGAATCACCTGCTCGCCCTGGAACGCGGCGCGGCTCAGCCGGTTGCGCTTGTTCTCCGGCAGGGCCTGGAGACCGAAGATCTGCTCCAGGATCGTTGCCGACTCCGGCCCCTGCAACGACACCATGCTCAGCGCCTCGCTCTCGTCCGCGAGGGTGCAGTCGAAGTCCTGCTTCAGGTCGTTGAGCCAAGCCCAGTCCTTGTCGCGGTTTCCGGCGTTGACCACCAGCAGGAAACGCTCGGCCGCGAGCCGGTAGAGATAGGCGTCGTCGAGCGCCCCGCCCGCCTCGTTGGCGATGAAGGTGTAGTGCGCCTCGCCGGGCTTCAGGGCCCGCGCGTTGTTGGTCAGCGCCTTCAGGACGAAGGCTTCGGCGCCGGGCCCCTCGATGACGTAGCGGCCCATATGCGACACGTCGAACAGGCCGGCGCGGCGGCGCGTCGCCAAGTGCTCGGCGATGGCGCCGGTCGGATACTGCACCGGCATGTCCCAGCCGGAGAAATCCACCATCTTGCCGCCATGGGCGACGTGCCAATCGTGAAGAACGGTTTTCTGGATGGTCATGATGAGTACTCGGCGTCATTAAGGCCACTCTGACCTCTGTGATACCGCAAGATCGGCTCAGGGACCAAGGTCGCCGTCAGCCGGCAAGGCCCTCACCAGAAGCGGCGGGGCCGGACGGGCTCCTGGCGGCGTTTTGCCTGCTGCTCCGCGTCCATGGGCTCGATGCGGACGACGCGGCCGGGGCCCTCCTCGCCGGGCGGGAAGTAGATGCCGCCATGGGGCAGGAAATGCACCTTGTTGAGCTCCAGCATCTCGCGGTCGGCGCGGGTGCGATGGCGGACCTGCACGCTGTAGAGGATGCCGACCAGCGGCAGCGCGGCGGAGAGCGCCGTCAGTCCCATCACGCCGATGACCGCGCGGGCCTGCCGGAAGATGTCGCTGCCGCCGAAAATCGAGAAGGCGGCGATCACGAAGAGCACCAGCGAACCGAGGAACCAGGGGAGGTATTTCCGCTCGATGCCGTGGGTCGCGGCCGAGACGCGGCCGAGCTCGTCGATCTCGCCGGCGGCCGCGCGCGCCTTGCTCGCCGCCTCCGCGGGCAGCTCCTTCAGAAAGCTCTTCAGATCGATCTTCTCGTTTGACATGGCGTCGCTCGGCCCCCTTCGGGCCCTAGGGCCTGTGGACACTTACCTTGTGGATGCTGGTTTTGCGAGATTGGCTCAGCTTTAGGAACGAGGGCGCAGGACATGCCTTGCATATTCAAGCCCGAGTGACGCGGAGATGGGCCAATCTCGCAAAATCCCGAAGGGACGGGACGCCTTTGACCGCTGGACGTCGTTGCGAAAAGCTAGAAGTGGAAGACACTACGTCGCTTCCCGCGCCTAGCCAGCGGTCAAAGGCGTCCCGCCAGCACCGCAACGTGACTGTCCACAGGCCCTAGCCCTTGGCCGACGAAAGGAGGCCGGATTGCAGAACGAGACGTCAGACCGACCCAAGCGCGGCCGCGCCATCTGGCTGATCGCCGGTCTCTGCCTCGTGGTGTGGCAGGCAGGGCAGGCCGTCATGCTCGGCGTTCTCGGTCTGCCGGGGGTCTACACCATCGCCCTTCCGGGGGGCGCCGGGTCCGGTGCCGGCGTCGGCCAGGCCGAGCGGGTGACCGTCGTGCCCAAGGACGCCTATCGCAAGCGGGTCGAGCCGGAGGCCGCCGACAAGCCGCTGCCGAAGGACGGCCGCGAGCCCGTGCCCGGCGTGCGGCCCGGGGCGGCGCCCGAGCCCTCGCTCAGCCTGCCGCCCCAGGCGGCGCTGAAGCGCTGGCTCCGGTCGCAGGCGCAGGAGTTCGTCGGCGGCGTCGATTCGGACGGCAACATCCTCTACCGCTTCGATATCCGGCTGGAGGTGCCCGACGACCTGCGCCCGAAGGTGGTCGAGGTGGCCTACGACTACGGCGCGCCGTCCGCACGGCCCCGCAGCCAAGCCTCGAAGACCGCACAGGACGGCTTCCTGGTCAAGTTCGGCGCCCAGTCCTGCGCCGGTGTCCTCAAGGTGACCGTAACCTTCGAGGACGGCCGAACCCAGGAGGTCGAAGCCGACGGCTGCAGCCTCCTGAAGTAGGGAAATAGGGGTCAGACCCCTGTCGTCTCAGTCTGCCATCTTTCCCGTCATTCCCGTACCCGTGTTCGCGGGCACAGGCTCCAGCGGGGATCCATTTCGGCCTGCGGTGGCCGGGACAAGGCACACAGACCCCACCTCCCGTCATTCCTGCGAAAGCAGGAATCCATTCCACAGCGCCACCCGGCAGGGACCATCGGCTCCAGCCAGAGCGTCTCGCGGTTCATCGTCGGACTCCCTTGCACGCCGCCGACGCCAATGGATTCCTGCTTTCGCAGGAATGACGAGGGGGAGCGGATAAGTCTCATCAATCACGATGGGCGCTAAGGCTGCGCCTTGGCGCCGAAGCCGGCGATGTTCGCGACCAGGTCGCGCAGGCGCGGGCGCTCCGCCTCGATGAAGGGCAGGGGGCGGCAGACGTCGATGGCGGCGATGCCGATGCGGGCGGTCAGCGCGCCGTTGAAGACGCCTTCGCCGAGCCGGGCCGAGAGCTTGGCGGTGAGGCCGTGGCCGATCATCTGCTGGATCAGGTCGTCGCCGATGGCGATGCCGCCGGTGAGCACGATATGGGCCACGACCATGCGCGCCAGCCGCAAGAGCCCGAGCGTGCCCGGCCGCGCGCCGTAGAGGGTCGCCAGCCGGCGCAGCATGCGCAGGTTCTCCGCGGCCACGAAGGCCATGTCGATCAGCGCCGCCGGGCTGACCGCAGTGAGCACCGAGATGCGCTTCACCGAGGCCGCCACGATGGCGCGGGCCTGACGGTCGAGGGGCGCCACCAGCTCGCGCTCGGCCAGCGTCAGCGTCTCGCGGGCGTCCATGATGTCGCCCTCGTGCTCGGCGAAGCGTGCCCGCGCCCAGGCCAGATCCTCCCGCTGCGCGTAGAGCCGCTTGAGATCGCGCACCGCGCCGAGCGCCCGGCGCTTCTCGCCGTGATTGAGCGCGCTCTCCGCGTTCTGCCGCGTGCGCCCGAGCCGGGCGAGCCGCGCCAGCCCCCAGGCTTCCTTCAGCACCACCATGAGGGCGGCGAAGCCCGCGAAGCCGAGCAAGCCGATGGCCAGCCAGCCGATCCAGTCCTGCCGCGCCAGCAGATCCTGCACCAGGCTGGAGAGCCAGAGCCCGGCTGTGAGGCTGACCAGGCCGCCGAGGGACAGGAGGAGAAGCGTGCCCCAGCGCACGCCGCGTTCGAGGTGCGCGGCGCGTGGCGCCGGCGGCAGGGCGGGGGCGGTGTCCGGCACCGTGACCGGCGCGTCCGGCGCAGCCGTCGTGGTCTCGACGGTGACGTTGGGGGCGTCGGGCCGGAAGGCCTTGGGTCCGCGGCGCGGCTTGTGTTCGGTCGTCATGCGAGCCGGTCCTCGAGCAGGAAATTGAGGGCACGGTCGAGACGGATATGCGGCAGCGCCGTCTCCAGGCCCACGGCGCCGCTGCGCAGACGAGGCGGCCGGAAACGGACGAAGCTGAGCGCGTCGTGCCGCGCCGTGGCCGTGCCGCCGGCCAGGATCTCGCCGGGGTCCTCCGGAAGGTCGCCCGGGAAGACGGCGAACTCCCGCTCGCCGTCGAAGGTCCGGCCGTCGATGGTCTCGCCGGGCACGGGGCAGCCGACGATGCAGGGCAGCACCTCGCCGTCGTGCCTGGCCTCGCCCTCGCGCGTGGCGCGCACCGCGGCCATGGCCACTACCTTCACGTCGGCGCCCGCGAAGGCCGCCCGCTCCATGGCCTGGCGGGTCAGCGCGCCCAGCAGCGCCTCGAGCCGGTCGTGGCTGGTGTGGTGCAGATGGTCCGCCTTGGTGGCGGCGAAGACGATGCGGTCGATCTTGCGCGACAGAATTCCTGAGAGCCAGCTGCTCCGGCCCGGCCTGAAGCAGGTCAGAATCTCGGCCAAGGCGCGCTCCAGGTCGCGCACCGCGTCCGGGCCCGCATTCAGCGCCGCCAGCGCATCCACCAGCACGATCTGACGGTCCAGCCGCGCGAAATGATCGCGGAAGAAGGGCTTCACCACATGGGTCTTATAGGACTCGAAGCGGCGCGCCATCATCGCCCAGAGCGACCCGCGCGGCGCGGACCCGCTCTCCGGCAGGCGCAGCGGCGCGAAGGTCAGGGCGGGGGAGCCTTCGAGCTCGCCCGGCATCAGGAAGCGTCCGGGCGGCACGGTGGAGAGCGCATAGGGGTCGCGCCGGCACTCTGCCAAATAGTCCGTGAAGATCTTCGCGGACTCCGCCGCCACCGGCTCGCTCTCGTCGGCCGTCGGGTCCACCCCTTCGAGATGGCGATGCCAGGCGCGGGCGAGCGTCTTGCGGTCGCCCTCGTGGCTCAGCGCCAGGGACCGGCGCGCCCAGGCGTCGTAGCCGAGGCTCAGCAGCGGAAGGTCGAGCAGCCATTCGCCGGGATAGTCCACGATGTCGATATGCAGCCTGGAGTGGCCGAACCGGCGTCGCAGAAGGCCCTGCGGCTCGTACTCCAGCGTCAGGCGCACCTGGCTCAGGCGTCGCGTGCTCTCGGGCCAGTGCGGCGGATCGCCGGTCAGGGCGGCCAGATGCCCCTCATAGTCGAAGCGCGGCACCGCGTCGTCGGGCTGCGGCTCCAGATAGGCGCGCCGGATGCGGCCCTGCGCCGCCGCATCGAAAAAGGGCAGGCGTCCGCCGGCGCAGAGATTGTGGATCAGGGACGAGATAAAGACTGTCTTGCCGGCCCGGGCCAGCCCGGTGACGCCGAGCCGCACCGTGGGGCGCACCAGATCGTGCGCAAATGCACCGGCATTGCGCAGCATCTCGGCCGTGGCGTCGGGGAGGTCCGCAACTTTCAAGGAGGCACCTTTCGCGCGTCGCACGCCGCGCCGCCGCTCACGGCGACGCCCGCCTCCTTCAAACACACGGAATCGGGTGTGAGATCAACCGGCCTTAGGAAAAGAACGCGCTCGCATAGGTCAGTACGGCCAGCGACCAGTACAGAACTCCAAGTCCGACGAGCCCTAACGCAAATCCCTGCGGCATCGTCTGTCCCTCCATCGTCATCCTCCTCCCCCGAGTGTTAACGAGCGCCAACACATTTCGATCTGGGGGCGCGCAGGGCGCGTTTAAAGGGTTGTGTTCAACTAAACGTGAACTTCGCCCTTCCGGGTGAGCTCACGGCCCGATGTGCTTAGAGAAGCGTCACAATCACCGTCGCAAGCGCCAGAACGAAGTAGAGCGCGGCGACGAAGATCAGGCCTCTCAAGAAGTCCAGTTTCATCATCGGTCTCCCAGTCAGCCTCCTGTTCGAGGTGGGCCATTTCGGCCCTTCGATTGAGCGCAGGCTAAGAGATGCGCACTGAACCGGCTTTGAAGACGCCATTCATCTCCCGTTCATGCTGGATCCGCGGGATATCGAGCCTGATACGGCGCCTGGCGCGCGAATCCGTCGGCCCAACCTTTTCCGGCGGCCGGCCGAACGGTTAGGCCCGCTGTCTTGCCTCCGGCGCTGAGGCGCTTCCGCCAACCGTCGGACGAGCGGACCCGCGCTCGGGTCGGACGCGCTGGTCTTGAACGTTCTGCGGACGGGCGGGCGCTAATTCGGTTCAATGTCAAGTCCACCGATCCCACTCCCGTCATTCCCGCTTTCGCGGGAATGACGGGAGAGTGGTGGATAAGCCCCACCAAATCGGAAAGGGCGCTAGCTCTTGGCCGCCTTGCGTGCGAAGGCGCCCAGGATCGTGCAGGGCACGCCGGCGAAGTCGACGATGTCCTGCGACACCAGCTCCTCGCATGTCAGCCCCGGCGTTCCGTCGATCAGGTCGCGGAGCTGCGCCTCGCTGACATAGGTGTAGAGCCGCCCGAGGCTGTCGCGCTCGGCGCCGTCGCCTGCCTTGAAGCTGGCATAGAGCAGGCCGCCCGGCTTGAGCGCGCGGGCGATGCGGGCGAGAACGCCGGGCAGCGCCTCCCGGGTCAGGTGGTGCAGGGTGCCGTTGGCGAAGATGCCGTCATGAGCCTCGACGTCGTCGAAGTCCTCGAAGCTCACCACCCGGACCGGCCGGGGCAGGGACCGGGAGGCGATGGCCGCCAGCTCCGCGCAGCCGTCGATGGCGTGCACGTCGAAGCCGCGGCCGTGCAGCGCCGCCGCGGCCCAGCCGCCGCCGCAGCCGAAATCGAGCACCGTGGCGCCCGCCTCCAGGCGCTCGGCGAACGCGCCGACCGTGTCCTGCTCGCGGCCCGCGACGTCGCGCTCAGCGTAGCGTTCGGCGGTCTCGGCATAGAAGGCGAGGGTGGCGTCGTCGCCTGGCATGAGGGGCCTGGAGCCTTTCCTGCTTGACGGGGGTCGCCCGTCTTTCTCCGTCATTCGCGCGAAAGCGGGAATCCCGTGGATGGATGAACCCCATATAACCGGAAAGACGCTAGCCCTGCTGGCGGCGCGCCATGAAGGCCAGGCGCTCGAACAGGTGCACGTCCTGCTCGTTCTTGACGAGGGCGCCGTGCAGCGGCGGGATCATCTTGCGCGGGTCCTTCTCGCGCAGGGTCTCGGGCGAGATGTCCTCGCTCAGGAGCAGCTTGAGCCAGTCCAAGAGCTCGGAGGTGGACGGCTTCTTCTTCAGGCCCGGCACGTCGCGGATGTCGTAGAAGACCTTCAGCGCCTCGCGCACCAGCCGCCCCTTCAGGTCCGGATAGTGCACCTCGATGATGTCGCGCATGGTGTCCGCGTCGGGGAACTTGATGTAGTGGAAGAAGCAGCGGCGCAGGAAGGCGTCCGGCAGCTCCTTCTCGTTGTTCGAGGTGATGATCACGATCGGCCGGTGCCGGGCCTGGACCGTCTCGCCGGTCTCGTAGACGAAGAACTCCATGCGGTCGAGCTCCTGCAGGAGGTCGTTCGGGAACTCGATGTCGGCCTTGTCGATCTCGTCGATCAGGAGCACCGGGCGGGCCTCCATCTCGAAGGCGTCCCAGAGCTTGCCGCGCTTGATGTAGTTGCGGATGTCCTTGACCCGCTCGTCGCCGAGCTGGGAGTCGCGCAGGCGGCTGACCGCGTCGTACTCGTAAAGGCCCTGCTGCGCCTTGGTGGTGGACTTGATGTGCCACTCGATCAGCGGCGCGCCGATGGCCTCGGCCACCTCGATGGCCAGCACGGTCTTGCCGGTCCCGGGCTCCCCCTTCACCAGCAGCGGGCGCTCCAGCGTGATGGCGGCGTTGACGGCGACGCGCAGGTCCTCGGTCGCCACATAGGTCTTGGTGCCTTCGAACTTCATGGGGTCAATGGAGATCCGGTTGTCTGAGGCGGGATGCGGTTCGGCGCGCGCGACCTTATTGGCTCGGGCAAGCCTCCGCAAGCGTGCTGGCCCTAAGGGCGCGAATTGCCGCCCTGGCCCGGCAGAATCTGCCTGCCAGAGGCAAGTCTTGCCCCGGTGTCGCCGGAAAGATCGGCGCGAAATCGATCTAACCCATTGAATTAAAAGAATTATAAGTTTGGCCCGGCGATTGCTAGACCTGGGCGGGATCAGTCGCGTCGGCCCGCGTCACGGGCCGTTCAGTCACGGAGGAGTGATATGGGTATTTTCGGTGCGATGACCACCGCGATCACCGGGCTTCGGGCCCAGGCGTTCGCGCTTGAGCGCATTTCCGACAACATCGCCAACTCTCAGACCACGGGCTACAAGCGCAGCGACACGTCTTTCGCGGACTTCGTGCCGGACAGCCCCTCGCGCCAGCAGGCCCTGGGCGTCGTCAACGCCTTCTCGCGGCCCACCAACACCATCCAGGGCGACATCGAGAACACCGACGTCGACACCTTCATGGCCATCAACGGCGACGGCTACTTCATCATCGCCGACCAGGTGGACACCATCGACGGCCAGCCGGTGTTCGGCAACGAGGAGCTCTACACCCGCCGCGGCGACTTCGAGCTCGACCGCTCGGGCTTCCTGGTCAATTCCGCCGGCTACTTCCTGAAGGGCCTCGCCATCGACCCGATCACGGGCAACACCACGGGCAGCCTGCCGGAGGTGATCCAGATCACCAACGACTTCCTGCCCGGCAGCGCCACCACGCGGATCGACTACCGCGCCAACCTGGCGAGGTTTCCGCTGACCGCGTCCACCAACCCGGACATTCCCAACAGTGAGCTGATCGATCCCACGGCCTTCACGACGGACCCGACCACGGCGGGCTCGGGCCTCGTCAACGGCACCGACGCGGATCTGTTCATCGACCAGTCGATCTCCGGCGGCGCCATCACCGCCTTCGACCCGGGCGGCGCGCCGGTCAACGTGCAGCTGCGCTGGGCCAAGGTCTCCAACACGGCGACGGCGGCGACGACCACGGGCAACGCAATCGCCAATGTGGGCGACCTTGGCACCGGCATCGCGGGCTTCAACGATGGTGCGGCGGCGGTGGTGACCGGTGGTGTGGTGAACCCCCTCGACCTTGGTGACGGAACCTTGGAGACATTCAGTCTTACCATCGGCGCCAATACCTTCAACTACGCTATCGGCGATGCGGGCGCCGGCGGCATCGACGAGCTGGCCGATCTGCGGGATGCCATCAACCTCAACTTCGGGCCCGGCACGGCTACGATCGTCGGCGGCAATCAGCTTCGGATCACGGCACCGAACAAGACGGATTCGATCACCGTCGCGGATGTCAATGCGGGTGCCGCAATTCAGGCCGGTCTGGGCACCGGCACGACCCCGCCGACCGCCGCAGCCAACGATCTCTTTCGCCTGACCGTGAACAGCGTCAACTACGACTTCCGCATCGGCACGGATGCGGGCGAGGTCAACACGCTGACCGATCTGGTCAACGCCATCAATGGCACGCCCACGCTCAATACTCTGCTCACGGCCGGCGGCACGACGGCATTGGACCTCACGGCGGACAACAACTTCACGTCCTTCTCCATCGGCGGCGACACGCCGGTGGTGAACGGCCTCGGCATGACCGCCGGCGCCACCAACCCGGGCAGCGGCGGCACCGACGTCTGGAACCTGTTCTACCTGGCGGACAGCCAGGCCTCGGGCGTGCAGACCGCCTGGCAGAACGTCGGGGAGGACTATTCCTTCGGATCCAACGGGCAACTCAGCCCGGCGGTCACCACCGTGGCGCTGAACAACCTCACCATCGACGGCGTCGTCATCGGCAACGTCGTGCTCGACCACGGCTCGAACGGCATCACCCAGTTCGCCGACGCCAACGGCACGGCGAAGGTCACCGACATCAGCCAGGACGGCTTCGCCGCCGGCGAGCTGGTCGGCATCACCGTGTCCGAGGAGGGCCGCGTGGTGGGCAGCTACACCAACGGCCGCTCCATCGACCTGGCGGAGGTGACCCTGGCCAGCTTCAACGGCGACGGCGGGCTCGCCAAGACCGACGGCGGCGCCTTCCGGTCGACGCCGGAATCGGGCGCCCCGATCCTGGGCTCCCTCGGCAGCGTCGTCGGCAATGCGCTGGAAGGCTCCAACACCGACATCGCCGACGAGTTCACCAAGCTGATCGTCACCCAGCAGGCTTATGCCGCCGGCACCAGGATCATCACCACCGGCGACGAGATGATCCAGGAAGCCCTGAACATGGTGAGGTAGCCCATAGCAGGGCCGGGCCTGGGGTCCGCGGCGCCTTGCCTGCGGCCCCGAGGCCCTCGCCCATGGCGGGGTTGGGACAATGGGACTTTCAAGCGTACTGAACAACGCCAATTCGGGGCTCCGCGTCACCCAGCAGAGCCTGGAGGTGGTCGCGCGCAACGTCGCCAACGCGGACACGCCCGGCTACACCAAGAAGACCCACGACCAGGGCAACCTGATCCTCGGCCAGGAGAGCTACGGCGCCCGCAGCCTGGGCGTCAGCCGCGAGGTCGACATCTTCCTGCAGGCCAAGATGCGCCTGGAGATCTCCGGCTTCTCGAGCGCCGACGTCAAGCACGAGTTCCTGTCGCGCATCGACCAGCTCTTCGGGAACCCGGGGAGCGCCAACGCGCTCGACACCGTGGTCAACGCCTTCTCGGAGTCGCTGCAGCAGCTCACCACCACGCCCGAGCAGTTCTCCACCCGCGAGGCCGTGATCGGCGACGCCCAGGTGCTGACCCAGCAGCTCCAGCTGCTCAGCGGCGAGATCCAGGCCATGCGCCAGCAGGCCGAGGCCGGGCTCGCCGCGGCCGTCAAGGACCTGAACGAGTCGCTGCAGCAGCTCGCCAAGATCAACCAGCAGCTCGGCCTCTCCGCCGCGACCGCCACTCCGAACGCCGACCTCCTGGACGAGCGCGACAAGTTCATCGACCGCATCGCCGAGTTCATCGAGGTCAGCGTGGTCGAGCAGCCGGACGGCTCGGCCTCGGTCTTCACCAAGAGCGGCAACGCGCTGCTCGAAGGCCTGCCCGCCCAGCTCACGTTCGACGAGCGCGGCGATATCACGGCCGAGTCGCTCTACAGCACCAACGACGCGGACCGCGGCGTCGGCACGGTCAAGCTCGTCGGCCCCAACGGCTTCGAGATCGACCTGATCCAGAACGGCATTCTGGACACAGGCAAGATCGGCGGCCTGATCGAGCTGCGCGACGACACTCTCGTCGAGGCCCAGGCGCAGCTCGACGAGCTGGCCCACGGCCTGGCGCTCGCCTTCTCGAGCAAGGACGTGGCGGGGACGCCGGTTACGGTCGGCCCGCAGGACGGCTTCGACCTGGACGTCGCCGGCCTGCAGCCGGGCAACCCGGTGACCGTGTCGTTCACCACCACGCCGCCGGGCGTGCAGGAGACCTTCACCTTCATCCGGGTCGACGACCCGAGCCAGCTTCCGCTCTCCAACGACGTGACGCCCAACCCGAACGACACGGTCGTCGGCGTCGACTTCTCCGGCGGCATCGCGGCGGCGGCGGCCACCATCGACGCCGCGCTCGGCCCCGGCGTCACGGTCTCGTCGCCCGGCGGCAACGTGCTGCAGTTCCTCGACGACGGCGCCGCCAACACCATCGCCATCGACAGCGTGTCGGCGACCGTCACCGCGACCTCCACCCAGGACGACGGCCTGCAGCTGCCGCTGTTCGTCGACGGCGTCGGCGGCGGCGTCTATTCGGCCAGCCTCGACGGCGGCTCGCAGAAGGTCGGCTTCGCCTCGCGCATCAGCTTGAACTCGGAGATCGTGCAGAACAACGAGCTGCTGATCCGCTACAGCTCCTCGCCCGAGACGCCGCTCGGCGACACCGCCCGCGCGCTCGATCTGCTGGCGCGGCTCGACGAGCGCAGCTTCGAGTTCTCGCCTTCGAGCGGCATCGGCGAGCAGTCCGGGCCGTTCTCGGGCTCCATCACCAGCTTCACCCAGCGCGTCATCGACTTTCAGGCCGGCCAGGCGTCCGAGGCCGAACGCTCGCGGACGGCGCAGGACATCGTGGTATCGGCGCTGCGCGACAAGTTCGTCTCCGACACCGGCGTCGACATCAACCAGGAGCTCTCCGACCTGATCAACCTGCAGAACGCCTTCGCGGCCAATGCGCGGGTGGTGCAGGTGGTCGACGAGCTCATGCAGCTGCTCGTGCAACTCTAGGAGCCGGCGATGACGGTCTCTCCCATATCGGCCACCGTAGGCCTCAACCGCAGCATCACCGAGAGCCGCGAGCTCCTGATGGAGCTGCAGAGTCAGCTCGCCTCGGGCCGCAAGGTCGACAGCTACGGCGATCTGGACATCCAGCGCACGCAGATCCTGTCGTTCCGGGCCGAGCTCAGCCAGATCAAGGCCTATGGCGATACCATCACCCAGACCGACATCCGCCTCGACGTGCTGCAGCAGACCCTGGAGCGCATCCACGAGATCGGCGCCGAGGCCAAGACCAGCGCGCTCGACGTCGGCTTCGAGCTGCAGGCCGGCGGCCAGACCATGTTCCAGTTGCAGGCCGTGGCCCTGTTCGACGAGGTGGTGGCGCTCCTGAACACCGACGTGGCCGGCCGGCACCTCTATGGCGGCCGCGAGACCGAGACCAGCCCGGTCGTGCCCTCGACCGAGATCCTGGAGGGCGTCGGCACCCAGGCGGGCTTCAAGCAGATCGTCTCCGAGCGCCGCCAGGCCGACCTCGGCGCGGACGGTCTCGGCCGATTGGCGATCCCGGCGGCCGTCGGCGCCACCGCGAGCGTCACCGAGACCGTGCCCGGCAGCCCGTTCGGCTTCAAGCTGGCCGACCCGGCTTCGACCGTCGCCACGACCGCCGGCGGCGCCATCGCCAACGTGGCCGACCTCGCCTCCGGCATCGCAGGCTTCAACGACGGCGCCGCGGCGGTGGCTCTGGGCGACGTGGTCGGGGCGCCCACGGACCTCGGCGGCGCCACGACACAGCAGTTCTCGCTCACCATCGGCGCCGCCACCTTCAACTACGACATCGGCGATGTGGTGTCCGGCGGCATCGACGATCTGACCGACCTGCAGAACGCCATCAACACGGATTTCGGCCCCGGCACCGCCACCATCGTCGGCGGCAACCAGCTCCAGATCACGGCCCCGAACAAGACCGACTCGATCACGGTCACTGACGTCGACGCGGGCGCCGCCGCGCTCGCGGGTCTCGACACGATCGAGGGCACGCCGGTTCCCCCGACGCCGGCGGCCAACGACCTCCTGCGGCTGACCGTTGGCGGCGCCGACTACGACTTCCGCATCGGCACGGACGCGGGCGAGGTCAACACCCTGAGCGACCTGGTCAACGCCATCAACGGCACGCCCGTGCTGAACGGCCTCGTCACCGCCGGCGGCACGACGGAGCTGAGCCTGACGGCCAACGACACGGTCACGGCCTTCACCATCGACGGCGACACCAACGCGCTCGCCGGGCTCGGCCTGGCCGCGGGCACGGTGCCGCCCGGCGGCGGCGCAGCCTCGACCCTGACCGGCACGGCCGTCAACGTGGCCGCCGGCCCGCCCGCCAATATCGACGTCACCTTCTCGGCCACCCTGCCGCAGGACGGCGAGTTCGTCCGCTTCACCCTGGACCTGCCCGACGGCACCCAGACGGACGTGACGCTGACCGCCCGGACGGGCACGCCCACGGCGCCGGGCGAGTTCCAGATCGGCGCCGACGCGGCCGCCACCGCCGCCAGCTTCCAGGCCGCCCTCGACGCTGCCATCCAGACCGAGGCGCAGACGACCTTGAGCGCCGCCTCGCTCTCCGAGGCGGCCGACAACTTCTTCGATTTCGACGACACCACGCCGCCGCAGCGGGTCGACGGGCCGCCCTTCGACAGCGCCACGGGCCTGCGCGACGCCACCACCACCGACACCGTGCTCTGGTATCAGGGCGAGATCTCCACCACCACGGCGCGGGAGAGCGCCGTGGCCAAGGCCGACGATGCGGTGCTCGTGGCCTATGGCGCGCGCGCCAACGAGGACGCCTTCCGCACGGTGCTGAAGGAGCTCGCGGCCGTCGCCGTCGAGACCTTCAGCGAGTCCGACCCCAACGCCAAGGACCGCTACAACGCCATCACCCAGCGCGCCGGCGAGGCGCTGGCCTTCCCCGACGGCGCCCAGTCGGTCGAGGGCATCGTCACCGAGATGACCATCGCGCAGAACCAGCTCGGCAACGCCACCGAGCGCCACGAGGCCAGCAACGCCCTCCTGTTGACCACGGTCGACGGCGCCGAAAGCGCCGACCGCTTCGAGGTCGTCGCCCAGATCCTGGCCCTGCAAAGCCGCGTCGAGGCCAGCCTGCAAGTCTCCGCCAGCCTC
>JAKSBI010000047.1 GCA_022361215.1 Hyphomicrobiales bacterium
CTCACCCTCGGCCACCGAAAGCGTCACCACGATCTGCGTGACCGCTTCGGAGCCGTCGTTCGTCGGGCCCGCCTCCGAGGCATCCGCATCGCCGCCGCCCTGGGTCGCGCCCTGATCCGGGTCCGGATTGGTCGTGCCGGTCTCGGAGGTCGAGTCCTGGGTCAGCGTAAGCGACAGATTGAGCGCGGTCGCCGCGTTGGGATCGCCCGCGATCGTCGCACCGGCGCCGATCACCGCGGCGTTCTGCAGCAGTTCGGAGCCGTCGACGACGGCGTCCACGACCAAGGGGGCGTCCCTGTCGCGGGTGTCGGCCGCCTTCGTCACCCTGTCGATTGCGGTGACCGAGACCCTGACGCCTGGGAAGTCGACGTCGCTGTTGGCCGGCGGCGTCATGTCGATCGAAGGCGACAGCGCCGCGTCCAGCGCCGCCGCCTGGGCCTCGATATCGGTGATCCGGTCGTCCTCCTGGAAGGTGATCGTGATCGTGTCGCCCGCCGGATTGATGACGATCTGACCGTCCAAGGCCGCCACCGCCGCCGCCAGTGGCGAGGGGTCCACCGTCCAGTCGTCGGCCGCCGTCGGCAGGCCGGAGACCACGATCTCGGTGATCACCGCATCCGGCTTCGAGGCCGCCGTCTTCGCCGAGACCACCACCGGCGTCTCGCTGTCCCCCGGGAAGAAGCCGTCTGGCCGGCCGTTCACCAGGAGACGCCCCTCCGGCTGGGGCGTGTCGACGTCGAATTGGACGATGAAGCTGTAGCTGTCGATGTCCCGGTTGTTGGCCAGGTTCTCCGAGCCCTGGCTGGTGAGTTCCAACCCGCCGGTTTGCTCAGATACGGAGCCGTTTCCTTGATCGGCAAGCGTCACATCGGCATTCGTCTCCTCCGTCGTCGTCTCGATCGTGACCGACACCGTGTCGAAAGAAGGCGGATTATCCCGCGCGAGCACAAAGCTCTTCATGAGGTCGCTGACCACGTCACCGCGCGTCCCTTCGGCAACCGAAAAGGTCCAGGCGATCGCGTTGCCCGAAGGCACGCCGTCGCGGGCATCCACCGTAATCGCTGTGGTGTCCGGAATCTCGAAGGCCAGCGCCGGCAGCGGCGCTCCCTCCGCGACCTCCAGCGTCACCTTGACCTCGGTGACGGTCTCCGAGCCGTCGGTGTCGCCGCCGCCCTGCACGAAGGGGTGGTCTGTGTCGATGCTGCCCGTGCCGTCTGCGGCCTTCTTGATCGAGGTCGAGTCCTGTTCCTGGTCGAGCGACAGCTTCAGCGGCGTCGAGCCGGTCAGGCTGCCGACGACCACCTCATCGCCGCGAATGATCTCTTCATCCAGCAGAACCTCGGAGCCGTCCACGACGTCATCGACGATGATGTCGAAGACCTCCGCACCACCGGCGACCCGAATGCCTTTGGTGGAGATCTCGAAGTTGACTTTGTCGCCGTCCCGCGCCGACTCGAGTCTGAAGCTATCGATCAGCGCCACGGCATCATCGTGAGCCAGAGGCGGGTCGAACTCGATGGTGTAGAAGGTCTGGTCCCGGCCGACAGTCTTGGCGTTGACAACGATCCCGGAGGGCTTGGGAGGCTCGAAGTTCAGCGTCGCCCCCCGCTCGACCAGCAGCTGAATGTCCCGCACTGGCTCGCGCTCCGAATCGGCGGGGGCGAACGCGAGAGCCACGCCGAGATTCTCGAACGGGACATGGTCAAGGTTCTCAAGGTCGATCTCGGGCGCCCGGATGTTTCTCGAGACCGACCTCACGATGCCATCTTGGATATCGCCGCCCGCGTTCGGCGGCGGCGTCAGCGGCAGACCAAGCGAGAAGAAGTTGCGGTCGACCAGACCGGCCTTATCGGGGTCGAAAGTCAGGCTCGGGTCGCCCACGGCCGGGTTCTGGTTCAGGTCGATCGTGAGCGTCGTCTTGCCCGTGTCTTTGTTGAACTTGAAGGTCCATTCGGTGACCAGCCCATCGGGCGTCTTTGTGTCCGCGGGAACCTTGAGGGCCGCCTCGAGCGCCGCCAGGTCGATCGTCCAGACACCCGCTGAATCGGAAGCGGCTCTTGCCAAGCTTGCTGTCGCGCTGTCCACCACCTGAAACGGCAGCTCGAGCTCGACCTGAATGACGATCAGATCGGAATCGGTCGAGGGCCGCGTCGCCGCGCTGAGGAAGAACTCGCGCGGCTGGTCTTCCGCCGGCTCGCCTTCGAAACTGACCGGATCGGCGACTTCCAAGGCGGGGGTGCCTGGAGGAGCCGATACCTCCTGAGTCTGCAGGTTGAAGCCCTGCAGCGGGTCCTCTTCCTCGGCCTGGGCGAGCTGTCGCTCGCGATACGCGATGCCGCCCTGCGCCGCGAAGGTCGCGAGCACCTGGCCAAGCTCGACGCCGGAGTCGCCGCCGTCGCCCTGCGGCTCGTCGGCGATCTCGTCCTCGCCCTCGCTTTCGTCTTCGCCCGCGGTTTCATCGCCGGCTTCCGGCTCGAGCTCGAGGCCATCCTGGGCGGCCAGGACCAGCTCGACGAATTCGTCGCTCGGGACCTCGAGACCATCGATGACCAGCACGACGAGCTCACCGGAGAGCGCCATCGCGGCGAGCGCTTCGAAGACAATCCGACCGCCGTCCGGCTCGAAGGCGAACAACAGATCGTCGCCCGTGACCCGGGTTGCAGCCTCTCCGACATCGAAGGTCAGGACGTAGCGTTGCAGCGCCTGAACAGGAATGGAGACCGCGGCGCCCGGCGGCGGGCGGGCGACGGCGATATCTCTGAGCCCGAGTTCGTCCGTCAGTGGCAGCCTTGCCTGACCCTCGGGTGGCAGGGCCTCGTCCGGTAGCGCTTTCGGCGTCTCGGCGATGGTCTCCGTCCCTTTACTGCGGCGCGCCGGACCACAGGTGGCGCGCCCTGCCCCTCGGCGGCTGGGTTGCCCATTTTCACGCCAAGGGCGCTTAGTATTGTAGTATGTTCAATTATTAATGGTGTGCAGAAGTTCACAGAGACAATAGAAGCGCGCAGCGACAGTAGAGTCCCTGCCGATCCGACAGCAGCGGCCAAGGACAGCCGTAGCAATGGCCGAGACGATCAGGCTCGAGAAGCCGGTTCGGGGTGCAACGACGAGACCCGAGCCGACGCGAAAGGGTGACGACGCTGCCTCGGGCGGCGGCCGGGGGGAAGCGGCGGAAGTGCGCCCGCCCGCCGGCCTCTTCGCCGGCCTCCGCCGGCTTGCCGGGGGCCGCTGGTCGAGTGCGCTGCCGTGGCGCCGCCGCGGACCGCAGCCCGAGCCGAGCGAAGAGGGCGAAGCCAAGCCACCGACGCCCTGGTTCCAGCGTCTCGGCGGCCGGCTTTCGGACCTCCGCTCCCTGGTGACGAACCTGGTGACCCTGTTCGTGATCGTGGCCCTGGTCGTCACCGTGGCGCGCGAGCTGCCGCGCAACGCCATGGTCATCGATCCGATCGAGGCGCCCGGCGTGCTGGTCGGCGAGGGCTACAAGCCGACCGTCGTCGCGCAGCGGGTGATGGACGAGATGCTCGCCATCCGCCGGGCCGCGACCACGCGCAAGGAGGGGCGCGAGGTCTCGCCCGAGTGGCAGCAGATCGACATCGACGTGCCGGGCACCGGCCTGTCGGTCAGGGCCATTCTACGGATCGTGCGCGGCTTCCTCGGCTTGCCCGAGACACGCATCGGCGGCGAGATCGTGCGCGACGGCGAGATCTTCCGCCTGCGCCTGCGCATCGCCGGCCTGGGCGCCGTGGCCGAGCCGGAAGGCCGGCCGGCCGAGGCGCTCGACGAGCTGCTCAACCTCGGCGCCCGCGAGCTGATGCGGGCCGTCGATCCCTACATCCTGGCGTCCTACCTGGCGGATATCGATCGCGAGGCGGCCGTGGCGACGATCAAGCACTGTCTCGTCAACGACCGCCCGGACGACGACGCCTGGGCCTACAATCTCTGGGGCCTGCTGCTCGCCGAGCGCGGCGCCTTCGAGGAAGCGATCGAGAAGTATGCCCTGGCGATCGAGAAGGCGCCGGACCTCGCGCTCGCGGACAACAACTGGGGCACCGCGCTGCACCGCCTGAAGGACTACGAGGGCGCGATCGTGAAGTACCAGGCGGCGCTCGAGATCGATCCCGACTTCACCTCGGCCTACAACAACTGGGGCACCGCTCTCGTGGCACTCGGGAATTTCGACGCCGCGATCGGGGTCTTCCGACGGGCGCTCGAGATCGATCCCGACCACCCCGCGGCCTACGTCAATTGGGCGGTAGCGCTCGCGACCGCCGGCGACCGCGAGGCCGCGCTTGAGAAGTTCCGCGCCGCGGCCGCCGTCGATCCCGGCTACGCCCGCGCGTATCGCGAATGGGGCGACGTCCTGCACGAGCGCGGGGACTACGCGGCGGCGAGTGCCAAGTACGCGACGGCGGCGGAGCTCGACCCCGACCACGCCCCGACCCAGGTCAATTGGGGCCGGACCCTCTCGGCGCTCGGCAACGTCGAGGCGGCCGGCCACCGCTATCGCCGCGCGATCGCCTTGGAGCCGGACAACGCCAGCGCCTACAACAATCTCGGCTCGGTCCTCTCCAAATTAGAGGACCACGCGGCCGCGGCCCTGGCCTTCGGCCGCGCCGCCGCGCTCGACGAGGGCTTCGCCGCGGCCCTCGACAACTGGGGCATCGCGCTCGTCAAGCTGGGCCGCTACGCCGAAGCGAAAGAGAAGTTCGAACAGGCCCTCCAGCTCGACCCCGAGCGCTACGCCGAGCGCGAGGGGCTGATCGCTAAACTGGAGGCGATCGTGGCGAAGGCGAAGAAGGCCGAGGGCGAAGGCTCGGGAGGCTCGGGAGGCTCGGACTGAAATCGGAGATCGCATCATGACGAAGATCGCTATCGCATCCTGCTGCAAGATCCAATTCGTCCCGGATCAGCCGGGTTGGAAAGAGATCGAAGACACATCGCCTGATTTGCTGCTCCTGTTGGGCGACAACGTCTATATGCAAAACAGAAAGTGGGATCACGCCTACATGGAAGACCGGTACAAGGAACAACTGAAGGAGCCACATTTCAAATCACTGCTAAAGAAGGTGCCCTATTTGGCAACATGGGATGATCATGACTTCGGCCCCAATGACACGAATGGCGCGGAGGTTGATGACAAGCTACGGCAGAAATCGCGCCGGCTGTTTCGAAAGTACATGAGGGACCCACGGCTAAGATCGAGGGTTGTACCTCCACCAAACACTATGGGCATCCATTATTCGATGGAAATTGACGACATTAAGATCATCATGCTCGATGTGCGCTACTATCGAACACGTAAAAGCCGCAGCAATGCGACGATGCTTGGTGAAGAACAGGAAGAGTGGCTTTGGCATGAGCTGGAACACGACAGGAGATACACAATCGTGGCCGGCGGAAGCGCCATTGGGAGGTTTAGGAACGGGGAGAGCGGTTACGAGGGTTCGTGGTCGGGCTACCCTCGTTTCTTGAAGGAGTTCCGAAGACGTGTGAAGCGCTCGCATCGGGTTCTCGTTCTGGGCGGGGATATCCATAGGAACAAGTTCAAGAGCCATGGTAACTTCTTCGAGGTGGTCTCCTCTGGAATAGGCCGACCTGAGAAACGCGGTAACAGGCGCGGGCAACCTATGCACAACTACGGCATCCTTGAATTCAGCCGGTCCCGAGTCGACATTTCGCTGAAAAGCAAAACGAGGCGGGATGTCTTCAAAAAGATCAATAGCCAGCAATGGCAGGTGGCATAAGATCGGTCAGGCTGTTACGGCCAAATCAGAAAGAGGCGTGCGATAGATCCGACCAGGACCAAGTCGATTCAGTCTGCAAGTGCTTGCTTACGGCTGCATGGGAGCCATGGCGTCGGAGACACCGATAAGTCCGGTGGTGTCGGAATTGATTGGCCAGGTCAGACTTTCGAATCGAATTGTCAGGTGACTTCGGCACTGCTGGGCGCTGCGACACTCAGAGGACTGACGAGTCGTGCAAGATAAAAACGCGAACTACGTTCTCGCTATTGCCCTACGATAGAACATCGCCGAACGCGAGACACTTTCCGTCTGCCCGCCCGAATACGTTGTCTTACTGCGCCAATGGGGCATTAGCGTTTCGCGAACGCGTGAACACACTGCCCGCCAAGGCTCGGCGACGCCGCTTCATCGACCATAGCATCCCGCACGAACAGACGGCCAGGGCTGCCGCGCCGGCCGACTTTGCGGCCGGCGCGGCAGCCTGTGTCAGGGCAGGACCATCCGCGAGTAGTCGCCGCGCGTGCGCAAGGTGAAGGTCACCGGCGCGTCCGTGCGGTTGCGCCAGAACCAGCCGTGATTGCCGTCGAAAGCCGCGACAAGCTCGCCGGCCTGCTCGGGCACGCCGCGCCCCTGTTCGTAGGTGACGCTTTGCCCGCCACCGTCGCCATGGGTGTCATGGTTCAGGATCGAACCGTTGGCCGTCCATTCGAACGCGGCGCGGGCGCCTTCGGTCATGACCAGCTTGATCTCGATGCCTTCCGTCGGGGCAAGCGTGTAGCTCACCTCGTCGCGCCACGCCGGCGACGCCGGTTCCGGCACAGGGGCCACGGCCACCGCGGCGGGCGCTTCCGCCGGCGCCGCCGCGGCTTCGGGTGCTGTGGCTTGCGGCGGGACAACGCCAAGCGCGGCCGCGATGCCGGCGATCTGCCTTTCCAGCGCGTCGAGGCGCGCGATGAGAGCGGGATCGGCGGAGACCCGTTCGGCGGCGGCCTGGGCCGCGAGACCGGCGTCTTCTTCAGCCGCCTCCGCGTGGAGCTGCTGCTTGATCTCGCCCATCTGGGTCAGCCCCATCACCCGGCCCAGCCCCGTTGCATCGACGCCATACTCGGCAGGCAGCCAGAACAGGGTCAAAATGGCCAAGGCGGCGGCCGCGGAGCCGAGCGTCGCGCGCACGAGCCCGCCGGATGTCGCCTTGACGCCCTGGATATGTCCCGCGGCCTTTGGCGAGCGCTGGGTTTGCTGTTGCGGATCGGTGCCATGGCGACGTTCGGCCTGCATCCGGGGAGCACCCGCAAGGGCGCCTTCATAGGGATCGTTGGTCATGTGTCAGGTCTCCCGCCGCTCAAGCGGCCACGAAATAGCCGGTCATCTGCAGGCCCATCAGGGCAAAACCGGCCGTCATCAACAGAACATTCACGGCATAGGCTTGCCGCGCGAAGGATGGCGTCGCGCGCCAGTAGCGCATCACCACGAGGACCGCCGCCAGGGCCAGAAGCTGCCCCACCTCGACGCCCACATTGAAGGCGATGAGGTTCGGCCAGAGCCCGTCGGGCGAGATGTCGTAGTCGATGATCCTGGAGGCGAGGCCGAAGCCGTGCAGAAGGCCGAAGAGCAGCGTGGCGGCCTTGGTCGAGGGCTGAAACCCGAACCAGCGGGGGAACGCCCCGAGATTGTCGAGCGCCTTGTAAACCACCGAGAAGCCGATGATGGCGTCGATGATGTAGCTGCTGATCCCGAAATCGAGCCAGACGCCCAAGAGCATCGTCGTCGAATGCCCGACGGCGAAGAGCGAGACGTAGATCCCGATCTGCTTCATCCCGTAGAGGAAGAAGATCACGCCGAAGAGAAACAGGATGTGGTCGTATCCCGTCACCATGTGCTTGGCGCCGAGATAGAGGAACGGGAGCAGGTGAACCCCCGTGACCTCCTGGATATAGCCCTTGTCGCCAAGGGTGACGGCATGGGCGAGGGCCGCATCGGCCCAGAGGAGTGTCGCTGCGACGACGAGCAGGAAGACAGGGGCGCAACGCACCCCCCTTCCCCGCCCGCACGGCGCGGCCGGTGGATTGGACATGTGGTTTTCCTATATCTGAACGGATCGATCCGGCGCGCGAAAGGCGCGCCGCCAGGAGCGTTCAGACAGGGCGCGGCGGGCGTTTCGGCCTGTCGCGCGGCAGGCCCCGAAAGGACGCGATGGCGCCGTGCCGCGCCCCGCTTGCCATGGGACGCCAAGCCTCGCCGGGCTGGACGAGCAGGGCCTGAAGGTGGTGCTCGTGGTCGGTCGCGTCGTGACCGCCAAACGGACCGTCGCCGACGTCGCCATGGGCATGGCCGTGGGTCGCGATCTGCGAGGCGGTGTCGGCGCCGAACGCATGGGCCGCAGGGCCATGGGTCAGGATCACGACAATCGGCGCGATCAGCAGCGCAACGGTGACCGCCAGCGCGACCATCCAGCGCCCTGCGTGCCACGCCCAGCGGTTTCGGGGCCCGTTGCCCATGCGCCGCCTGTTCCTGTGCCTCATCCGTGCGGTCTTGTCATATCCATCCTGGAAGGCTCGCCGGTGTTTATGACAAACCCCATCGGCACGCAATCCTTCCCGACCCCTTAGATGCGACTGCCTCGCATTTGCATTGACAGCTCCTGTCTTATCTCCGACAACACCGGTCATGTGGATCAACCACGGGATGGCGCTGCCATGACCACTGCAATCCGGCTCGTTTTCGTCGTTGTCGGGCTGGGATTGCTCGGCGCCGTCGTCTGGCGCTGGCCGGTGAACGGCTGGGGCTCGCTCGTCTGGGCCGCCTCCATGGTGCTGCTGACGGTTATCCGCCTGCCCTATGCCAAGCGTACGCAGGCCAACACGATCACCGACAAGCGGGCCGTCTCCACCGAACAGCTCCTGCTGGCGCTGGTGACGATCGGCGGAACGGTCCTACCGCTCATTCATCTCGCCACCGGACTGCTCGGCTTCGCCGACTACAGCCTGCCGGATTGGGCCGTGATCGTCGGCGCGGCCGTTCTGGTCCCGGCCTATTGGCTGTTTTGGCGCAGCCATGCCGATCTCGGCCGGAACTGGAGCGTGACCACAGAAATGCGCGCGGAGCACGACCTCGTCACATCGGGGGTCTACGAACGCATCCGCCATCCCATGTACGCCGCCATCTGGCTGATTTTCCTCGTGCAGCCGTTGCTCGTGCACAACTGGGTCGCGGGCCTGTCCGGCCCGCTCACCTTCGCTGTCATGTATTTCATTCGTGTGCCCTATGAAGAGGCGATGATGCGCGAACGCTTCGGCGAAGCCTATGAGGCGTATTGCAGGCGCTCGGGACGTCTCTGTCCCCGTTGAACGATCAGAGCCTCCTGTGGCTAGACCTCGCGCAGCGGCGTCCGGCTCGCGAGCCCATGCCTGCGCATGGCGTCCCACCCCTCTTCCGCGTCGTCGACGATCTCGAAGAGATCGAGGTCGGACGCATCGATCGTGCCGAGCTCGCTCAGGGCCTCGAAATCCACAACCCGCCTCCAGTAGTCGCGCCCGAAGAGGATCACGGGAATCGCCGTGGTCTTGTGGGTCTGCTTGAGGGTCAGGATCTCGAAGAGCTCGTCCAATGTGCCAAAGCCGCCGGGAAAGACCGCGAGGACATTGGCGCGCATGGAGAGATGCATCTTTCGGACCGCGAAATAGTGAAAGCGGAACGAGAGCTCAGGCGTCACGAACGGGTTCGGTGCCTGCTCGGCCGGCAGGTTGATGTTGAACCCGATGCTGGGCGCGCCGGCCTCGGCGGCCCCCCGGTTGGCGGCCTCCATGAGCCCCGGTCCGCCGCCGGTCGCGATGACGTTGTCGCGCAGCCCGCCATCGCTCGAGAGAGATCCGCCCCGCTCGGACACGATCCTCCCGAACGCGCGCGCCTGCTCGTACCAGACCGCGAGTGTCTCCAGCCGCCTTGCGCTCGCGACGGCCTCGTCGTCCCGGGCGGCGCTCAAACGCTGCTTTGCCGCCTCGGCGGACACGGCCCGCGCGCTGCCGAAGACGACGACCGTCGAATTGATGCCCCGATCGCGCAAGCCGAGCTCCGCCTTCGCGAACTCGAGGGCGAGACGGCTGGCGCGCATCTCGTCGCGCATCAGGAATGCCGGGTCCTCGAAGGCCAGCAATTCGTTATGTCCGCGGCCCTTGGTCATGTCATGCGGAGCCCTCAGCCGTCCTCGCGCCGCGCGATCCGCACGCCGTCCGCGATACGGTCGCTCGGATGCAGGACGACCCGGTCTCCTGCGGCGAGACCGTCCTGAACCTCGGCCATCTCCGCGTTCCTGTGCCCGATCTTCACGAGGGCCAGCCTGGCGCGTCCGTCCTCGACCTTGAAGACGGCCCAATCCCGTCCTTTGCGGAACAGAGCGCCGAGAGGCACGCGCAGGCTGTTCTCGGAGCTCCAGACGGTGATGCGCACGAAGACCCGGAAATCGTGTCCCAGCGCCGTCCACTTCTCGGGCGGATCGGTGATGTCCAGGATCGTGTTGACGCGCTGCTCCTCGATGCCGAGCGCGGAGACCTTGGTGAAGCCGGCCGGATCGATGCGACGGACCCGCCCGCGCAAGTCCTGCCCGCCGCCCCAGGCCTCGATGCGGGCCTCGGCGCCGGTCTCGATCTTGACGGCATCGGTGGACAGCAGGTCGACGACGATTTCCAGATCGTGGCGATCGCCGATCTCGAGCAACGGCTCCCCGGACGCGACAACCTGCTGGCTCTCACGCAGGATCTTGAGGACGCGCCCGCTGACGGGCGCGCGCACATGAACGCAACAGGCGCCGTCGGCGTCCGAGATGCCGGGCTGCTCCGGACCGATCAGGCGGGCCCGGGCGCTCTCCAGCTCGCGTTTGCGCAGCTCCAGATCGGCGTTCGCCTGGGCCAGCGCCGCCCGGCGCACGTCGACATCGACCGCGGCCTTCTCCAGCGTGCGCTGCGAGACCGTGCCCCGCTCTGCCAGGGGCTTGGCCCGCTTCAGATCGCTTTCGGCGAACTGCAGCTCCGACTGCGCCTGGCGGATCTTGGAGCCGGCGAGCGACACCGCGGCTTGTGCAGCGGCGACGGCGGCCTGCAGCTCCCGGCGGCGGCGCACGTCCAGAAACGCCGGATCGCCCGGCCGGATCTCGGCGACGACAGTCTTGTCCTTCTCGACCACGTCGCCCACCTCCCGCGGCGAGCGCAGCACCTTGCCGCCGATGGGCGCGGAAACCACGTAGACCTCGCGGATGCGCGTCTCCCCCTCCTCGTCCACCGTGACCTGGAGCGGACCCTGTCCAATCTCCGCGACATCCACGAGCACGGGCTTGGGCATCAGCGCATAGACGAATCCCATGACCGTCAGAAGGACGAAGGCCGCCAGCAGCATGCGTTTGATCCAGGTTCCCGACACGGTGCTATTCCCTCGTCTTCAGGGCCCGGATCATGTCCAGGCGATCGATCCGCTGGCGAACGATCAATGCGGACAGAGCCGCGGCGGCCAGCACCACCAGACTCGCCACGGCATAGGTATCGAGCTCGATGGCGAATGGAATGCTGTAGAGGTCGCTGTCGAAGCCCAACAGCACGAGCCGGGCGAAGCCGTAGCCGATGATCCAGCCGAGCGGTATGGCGAGCAGTGTCAGCACGGCCAGCTCGACCAGCAGCACGCGCGAGACCTCGGTGCGCGTGAAGCCGAGGACCCGCAGGCTGGCCAGCTCCCGCGCGCGCTCCGAGAGCTGGATGCGGGCACTGTTGTAGACGACGCCGAAGGCAATGATCACGCTGAGCGCCACATAGACCGTCGTCATGATGTTGATGTTCTCGCCGATCGTTTCCCGGAACTTGGCAAGCGCGACACGCTGCAGGGAAATCGCGGACACCGCCGGCAACCCCTTGATCGCATCGAACAGCGACGCGGCCTGGGCACCGTCATAGGAGATATGGACGCCCGTGACCTGCGGGCTCTCGTCCAGCATCTCGTTGAGCGCCCCGAGGTCCATATAGACCGCCAACCCGAAATAGGACTGGATGATGTCGGTGACGGGCACGCGCTTGGTCCCGCGCCGCCCTTCGAGGATCTCCACCTCCACCGTTTGGCCGCGACGAATGTTCAGGATCTCGGCGACGCGCTCGCTCACCGTCAGGCCGGTTTCCGGCAGGACGATGGGCTTCAGGTCCAGACCGAGTACCCGGCTGAGGGCCGTGTCGGGCGACGTGCCATAGATGGCGAGCTGGTGGCCGACATGCGGCTTACCGACGATGGCGAGCCGGCGGTCGAGATGCCCGTTGCGCAGGCGGGCGGCCACCTGGCGGTAAGGCTCCGCCCGCAGCACGCCGGGGAGCTGCGCCACCGCCTGGACGACCCGGCTCCCCTTCTCGTCGACCAGATCGATGGTGGCGTCCTGGCGATCGGACTGGAAGAAGGTGACGTCGATCATGACCTCGAGACTGTCCAGCATGAAAAGCGAGGTGATGAGCAGCGACACCGAAAGCGCAAGGCCGAGCGTTGTCAGGCCGGACCTGAGCGGCCAGCGGATGATGTGGCGCAGCGCCATCATGGTGAGCTGGCTGTAGAACCTCAGAAGAGCAAAGCGCTCGATCCCGAACTGCGCGTACTGGGTCGGCGCGGGCGGCGCCATGGCGACCGCAGGCGGCAGCGCCACGGCCGAATGAACCGCCTTCACCCCGCCGGCGACGGCCGCACCGGCCGAGACGACCGCGGCGATCAGATAGATCTCCAAATCGCGCCGGAAGATCAGGAACGGGAAGTTGAAGAAATCGGCATAGAGACGCGTCAGGCCGTGCCCGAGCCAGGTCCCGGCGACGAAACCGATGACCAGGCCGCACCCGGCGATCGCGAGCACGATCTTGAGATAGTGCACCGCGATCGGGATGCGGCCGTAGCCCACCGCCTTCAGCAGGCCGATCTGCTCGCGCTCGAGAGCGATCAGGCGGGAGAGCGTCATGTTGATGAGGAAGGCCGAGACCAGCAGGAAGATCGGCGGCATGACCCGGCTCATGGCCCGGAGCTGCTCCAGCTCGCTGTCGATGAAGGCGTGCGACTGCTGATCCTTGCGGCCGAAGGCACCGGTGCCGCCGAAGCCCTCCAGAATGTCGTCGATGCGCTTGACGATCTCGGATTCGGAGGCGTCGCGCAGCAGCTTGACGCCGACCGAGTTGAAGGCGCCGTCAAGGTCGAAGATCGACTCGAGCGCCTTCTCCGACATCCACATGACGGCGAAACGCCGGCCGTCCGGCACAATATCGCCCGGGCCGAGCGCATAGATGAACTCGGGCGACAGCGCGATCCCGACGATGGTCAAGGTCCGCTTGCGGCCGTTCAGAATGGCCTTGAAGCGGTCGCCCAGGCGGAAGCCATGGGCCTTCGCAAAGGCCTCGTTGACGGTGACCTCCTCGGCGCGCCCCGGCTCCGGGAGCCGGCCTGCGCGCAGATAGAGGCGGTTGAGCTGTAGCCGCCGATGGTCCGGCAAGGAGATGGCAAAGCCTGTCGCCGGCTCCGCCATGCCCTCGATATCGAGCAGCGCCGACTTCACGATGCGCGTCTCGACGGCGGCGACGCCCGGGATCTCCAGCATGCGCTGCTTGAGCGCCTCCGGCGCGCGGGTCGCCGATGCGAAGACATCGGCAAAGCGGTAGCGGTCGTAATAGGCCGAGCGCGTCTCCTCCAGCGACCGATAGGCGCCGACCGCGAGGAGAAGCGTGGCCACGCCGGCCGCCATGACCATGGCGATGGCCAGCGCCTGCGCCCACATCCGCCTCAGATCGCGCCAGAGCTTGCGGTCGAGTGCGCTCATGACGGGCCTTACCAACTGACCTGCGCTGCGGACACACGCGTCTCATTGACACTGACGCCGGCGATCCGGCCGTCGTGAAAATTGAAGACGCGGTGTGCGATCTTCTGGATCGCCACGTTGTGGGTGATCACGGCGGTGGTCGTATCCAGCTCCCGGTTCACGGCCGTCAGGGCCTCGAGCACCTGCACGCCGGTCTTGCTGTCGAGCGCGCCCGTCGGCTCGTCGCAGAACAGCACTTCCGGCCGCTTGGCGATGGCGCGGGCAATGGCGACCCGCTGCTGCTCGCCGCCGGAGAGCTGGGCCGGGAAGTGATCGAGCCGCTGCCCGAGGCCGACCAGCTCCAGAGCCTCCTCGGGCCGCATCGGGTGCGGGGCGATCTCGGTCACGAGCGCCACGTTCTCGCGGGCGCTCAAGCTCGGGATCAGGTTGTAGAACTGAAAGACGAACCCGACATGGTTGCGACGGTAGAGCGTCAGCTCGCGGTCGCCGAGCGCGGTCAGCTCCATGTCGCGAAACCGCACGCGGCCGCTCGTCGCGGTGTCGAGGCCCCCGAGAATGTTCAGCAGCGTCGACTTGCCGCTTCCGGACGGCCCGAGCATGACGACGAGCTCTCCCTCGAAAAGCTCGAGGTCGACACCGCGCAGCGCATGGATCTCCACGTCGCCGGTCCGGTAGATCTTCGTCAGATTATCGACGTCAAAGATCGTGTTGGGCATGCCGGTTCACCGTCCAAAGCACGCCACCATAGTTGCGCACGCTTGTGACTGGAATTGAGCCGCGTCAATCCGCACGCGGCTCTCGATCCATGATGTCCCGCCACGGATGGGCTTGCGGCGCCCCGCTAGAGCCTGTCGCGATCATTCTGATTCGCGCCATTGCTCTCGTTCTTTGTTGAAGCATGTCTTTTGTCCCGAAACCGGTATCCACTTTCGGGAGACATGCTTTAGGCTACGACAGCCACCTCCAGTAATTGCCCCATTTCGACCGGAAGTGCCGGTACAGCAGCACCAGCGCCGCCAGGGCGAGCACGACGCCGACCGCGATGAGCCCGATTTCGAGGTCACCGAAACTCATTCCAACTCTCCCAGGGCCTGTGGATATTCACGTTGCGTTCCATTCAGTGCGTCCGCCACCGCAGGCCCATTGCGCGCCGCAGCCGGGCGTCCGTCACAGTTGCACGCGCTCTCTCGCCAGATCCGGCTCCCCGCATTGCGCCAGGATCCTGGCGCGAGCCCCGTCGCGCAGGCGCAGCGCGGCCGCGAAATCGGTGCCTTCGGGCCGCAACGGCTCCGCGACGTGCACGGCGATACGCCCGCGCCGCGGGAACCACTGCCCGCCACGCAGGATCGAGCGCGTTCCCAGGATCGTGACCGGAACGATGGGTATGCCGGCTTCGGCCGCCGCATTGAACGCCCCCAGGCGGAAACCGAGAAGTCCCGGCATGCGCGTGAGCGTCCCCTCGGGAAAGGTGACGATGCGCGCACCGGCGCGCGCGGCAGAGCGCATCGCCTTGGTGTCTTCCAGTCCGCCTTCCACATCCGTGCGACGCACGAACAGCGTGCCGATGCGGCGCAGGAACAGGCCGGCGACGAGCTGCGAGGCCAGATCCTCCTTGGCGACGAATGTGAGCTCTCCCGGAAGCGCGGCGCAGACGACCAGACCGTCCAGATAGCTGCAATGGTTGGCCACGAACATCGCGCCGCCCTCGGGCGGTCCCTGCTCCCACCGCACGTCGAGGGGGGTGCCGGTCAAGCGGAGAAAGGCGCGTGCGACCCTGCGGATGACGGCATGCCGCCAGGCACGGCGCGGCAGCAGGACGACGAGCAGCCAGGCCAGTATCGCCAGGTTACATAGCAGGGCCCACCAATAGACGGCATAGGCGGCATCGCGGGCGCGCCGCATCCAACGGCGCAGGCGGTTGGCGGCGCCCACCAGCGCGAGCCGGGCAAGCTGCAGCCAGAGCGCGCGGCGCGGCCGGCCGATGGCCCCGCTCTCGTAAACCTCCCGGGCGGCGGACCGGCGGATCTTTCCGCTGGAGGTCTTGGGAACCGTATGGGGCGGCGCCAGCACGATATCGTCCGGCGGCGTGTCGAGAATGGCCGTCGAGGCGTCCGCGATTTCGCCGCGCAGGCGCTGCAGCTCTGCCGGGTCCGTGATCCGGGTCTCCGCCAGCACGACAAGCCGTTCCGTGCCCGTGCGTGCGTCATGGCTGGCAAAGGCCGCGACGCAGCCCTTGCGGACCCCCTCGATCTCCGCGACGAAGGCCTCCAGCTCATGGGGATAGATGTTGCGCCCGGCCCGGATGATGAGGTCCTTGACCCGGCCGGTGATATAGATGTCGCCGCCCGCGATATAGGCCAGATCGCCGGTGTCGAGCCAGTCGCCGTTGATGAGCGCGCGCGTCATGTCCTCGTTGCGGAAATACCCGCTCGTGGCCGACGGACCTCTGAACTCGAGACGGCCCTGATGGCGGTCCGGAAGCTCGTGGCCGGCGTCATCGACGACGCGAACCTCGTGACCCGGGATCGGCTGACCGCAGGCCACGAAGGCGAGCGCCGTCCGGTCGTCCGGCTCGGCGGGAACCGCGATGCCCCGGCCCGACAGGTCTTGCCGCACGATCCTGTCGATGAGCGGCTTGCGGCCGAGGGGAGGAAACGCCAGGCCGACCGAGTTCTCGGCGAGCCCGTAGACCGGCGCCAGGGCCTCGGGTCTGAAGCCGAACGCGCCGAACCGCTCCGTGAACCGCGCGATGGTGCTCGGGCTCACAGGCTCCGCGCCGTTGACGACCATGCGCAGCGAGCCGAGATCGAGACCTTCGATATCGGCGTCGCGAACGTTTTTCAGGCACAGCTCGAAAGCGAAGTTCGGCGCCGCCGACAGGGTCGCGCGATAGTGGTGAATGGCGCGCAGCCAGCGCGCCGGATCGGCCAGAAAGGCCAGCGGCGGCATGATCGTGGTGGGCGCGCCGTAGTAGAGGCAGCCGAGCCAGGAGCCGATCAGCCCCATGTCGTGATAGAGCGGCAACCAGCTGACGAAGATGTCGGACGAGCCCGCTTCCATCACCGTCCCCATGGAGCGAATGTTCGCGAGCAGGTTGGCGTGGGTCAGCACGACGCCCTTCGGAGCGCCGGTGCTGCCGGAGGTGTACTGGATCAGCGCCACCGATTCGCCGTCGCAGGCGGGCGGCTCGTCGACCCGGCCGCCGGTGCGCACCTGCTCCACGGTGACGACCCGCCGCAGCGAGTCCGTCAAGCCACGCAGCAGCGCGCCCACATTCCGGATCTCGTCGTCGGTGATGAGGAAGCTGGCCTCGGCATTGCGCAGAATGCCGGCCTGCCGGCGCAGATGGTCCTCCACCTGGGCGCGGCGGAAGGGCGGGTAGATCGGGACCGGGATCGCCCCGGCAAACAGGACGCCCAGGAACGCCTGAAAGAAAGCCGCGCCCGTGGGCAACATGATGGCTGCGCGCTCTCCCGGCTTCAGCCCCTGCCCGATCAGTCCCGCGGCGACGCCACGCGCCGCGCGATCGAGCTCGGCATAGCCGATGCAAGTGTCCTCACCGTCGCCGGCCCAGAGACGGATATGCGGGCGATCGCCATGCGCCTGGACGTGCGCGTCGAGAACCTCGAGCAACGTATTGGCGTGGGCGGGCTCGGATGCCTCGGGAAGCGGCTCGGCCGCCGACAGATCGCGGGTGAGCGTCGATCCGGCGGCCGGGGCGGCCGAGAGCACGGCCTGCAGCAGGTCGCGGGGCGTCCTGGCCTCCGCGATCAACTGGTCCGGGAGCCGCACCTTGAAAGCACGATCCAGACGCAGCAGCAGCTCGGCCCGCCCAAGACTGTCGAAACCGAGATCGCGGTCGAGATCGTCATCGAGCCGAACGATCCGGGGTGGGCCGGACTGCGGATGCAACTCCTGCGCAAGATCGCGAACGATCGCGATCAGACGCCCGCCGAGCGCGTCTTTCTCCGGCTCGGTCCCGTCGGTCTTGCGCGGTTCCGTCTCGAGCGTCGCCAAGGGTGTATATCCTGCCGCCCGTCTGCCATCCTGTATCGCCGCGCCCTGACGGCCTGCGCCGTCGCGACCGCGGCGTCAGCACTGCGCTCAAAGTCGTGAAATCTTGCCGCGTCCACCCCTGCTCTGCAGCCCGCCGGTGGGCGAGCGGCCGAAACGCCTCTGCACGGCCAGCCCCGCGCCGCCTGCTCTCCACCCTTGAGTTTCCTCTGGGGCGCTCGAGCAGAGCGGCTGCGGACCCGCCTGCCTTGCTTCATCGACAGACCGGTTCATCGCCTTGAGCCGGATCCACGCCCTGAAGACGCTTCACCGCTCCGCTTCGCCAATCTTGCCTCCACAGGGCAGTGTGTCCATCAAGGGTCAGATTGTGCACCGATGCCTTGATCTTAGTCAATTCGAGTCCCGGCAGGCACCGGCGGTCGCATTGACGCATCTCAACGCCTGCGACGCGCGGCCATGGCAGGCTTGCCGGACGGCGCGCCGATGGAGACGCGAAGAGACTGCCGCGTGCCGAAGGAGGACGACGTGAACGCTTCGCCGCTGCCGGCCATCAATCACACGGTTCAGCTCACCCATGAATGGCTGGCCGACCTTTCGGGCCGGCTCGGCGATATCGAGCAGAAGCGATCCTATCGACTGCTGCGCGTGGCCCTGCAAGCCCTGCGCGACTGGCTGGGCGTCAACGAGGCGGCGCATCTGGGCGCGCAGCTCCCCACGCTGGTGCGGGGGCTCTATTACGAGGGCTGGCAACCGGCCAAGACGCCCGTGCGCGACCATGGCAAGGCGGCCTTCATCGCCAGGATCGAGAAGGCCTTCGAGACCGACCCCTTCGACGATCCCGAAGAGGCCGTCTACGCCGTCTTCGCCCTGCTGAACAGCCGCATCTCGGAG
>JAKSBI010000780.1 GCA_022361215.1 Hyphomicrobiales bacterium
CACGCTGCAGCCCGCCATGGCCGCCCTGTTCCACGGCAAGTTCCTGAAGAACCCGGATTTCAGCGAGGCGCAGATCGAGGCCAGCCGGACGCGCACGGCCGAGCTGTTCGAGATCCTGAACGGACAGCTCGAAAAAACCGGTGCATGGGTGGCCGGTGCCGGCTGCACCATCGCCGACATGGCCGTCGGCCCGGCCGTGCACCGCTTCTTCACCTTGGCGCCCGAGCTGCCGCGTCCGGCCGCGGTCGACGCCTATTACGACCGCATCACCGAGCGGCCCGGCTGCCGGAAATATGTGCGCATCGACATTCCCTGAGCGACGCCCCTAGGGCCTGTGGACATTCACCTTGTGGATGCTGCTCGACCTGCCGGTCGTGCGGGGTGCCGCCGCTAATAGCCGCGTCGGCCGCTCCTGCCACGGTAGCCGTAGGGCTCGCGATAGGTGCCGCGCCGGCCATAGTAGGGCTTGCGCTTTCCGTAGCCTTCGTAGGTCCGGAATCCGTTGCGGTCGCGACCGCCATATTCGTAGATGAAGCAGCCGGAATAGCCGGTGCCGCCGGCCATGCCCCAGCCGCAACCGTCACCGTGGACGCCGAAGCCGTAACCGTCGAAACCGCTCGTCTTCTGGACCGGCAGCCCGGCCGCGCTCGGCACGGCGACGGCGCCTGCCAGGGACGGGAGGGCGGAGGCGGTCTGCGGCGATGCCGCAAGGCCCAGCGACAAGACCGAGGCTGCGGCAAGCGAGGGAATGAGCTTCATTCTTGTCTCCTGACGTCTGAAAGCGCTGTCGCAACCAAAAGGCGATCCAACGATCGTCAAAGGTTGCACATGGACGCGTTTACAATTGGGCAACGGCCCCCTGGCTCACGCTGGCGTTCCGCGTGCCTTGCACGAACTAGCCCCGGTGGATCTTGGAGATGGGATCGCACACACCGGTCGTCAACTTTCGGGGCCACACGACTGCGTTATCGTGAATGCAGTCTGGCCTTGAACCCGACCGCCGCCTTGGCGAAGCCGCCGTCCCCGCCATCGATGAAGTGTACATGCTCGCTCTGCTCCAAGCTGAAGACCAGGCAGGTCATCAGCGCCGTCTGCGCCAGATGGACCCCATAGACGATGCGGCCCGCCCGATGCTCGCGCTCCAGATAGCGCTCGATCTCCGCCGCCTGCGCCTGGCTGACGTCCAGCACCGTTCGAAACAGCCCATCATACTTGCGGAAGTCGGTGTTGGCGCGCAGCTCCTCCCTGTAGACCGGCGCATTGTAGGTGCCGAGCCGGCGGTCGAACCGCTCGCACCACAGTTGCAGGAGCGACGAGATCAGCACCTCCAGATAGCGCCGGGCGAAGCTCCGCCCTCCCGCCGTCGCGCGCGCCTCCAGCTTGAGGCCCTTGGGCGGCCATTTGAACCGCATGGACTGAGGGCTGGCCGGGGCCGACTCCCTTAGCTGATGGCCCAGGATCTCGGAGACCGATGCGACGACCTCCGCCAGCAGCACGCGCTCCGCGGCCGGGTCGTCGTCGGTGCCCTGCACCATCAGCGTCATCATGCAACCGTTCCGGGCTACCAGCGGCTCCCAGCGGCAGGAGAGCCCCTCCAGGTCGGGCGCACCGGGATCGCCGTCGCTGTGCAGGAGATAGGGGCTGTCGGGCGCGGCCTCCTTGAGAAGGTCGTCGCACCGCTCGACGCCGCCCCCGGCGAACATGGCGAGGAAGTTGCCGGGGCTGAGCTCGTACTTGCGCACCAGCACGTCGGTGCCCATCGCCCTCAGGTCGGCGACCGGGACGGCGCCGACCCGCAGCGCCAAGCCGAACATGGCCTCGGACACAGCGCGCAGACGCACCAGCGCCTCGCGCGCCGCTTGACCGCGCGAGCCCGGCACCGCCAGCGTCCCCCCATCGCCGCCGAAGACGAACGGCACGGCAATGTCACCGCAGGCGTTCAGGACCGCCGTGATCGAGGCCGCGCCGACCATGTTGACGTCCTTGTAGCGCCCCTCCGCGATAGCCCGCGTCGAGCCCTGGACGTCGGACAAGACGACAACCCAGTCGTCGGGGACCGGCGTGTAGGCGTCGAACTCGACGAAATCTGCGAAGTCGTCGAAGGCCGCCAGATCGGTATAGAAGCGCTCCGAGGCCATCTGCGCATCCGCCGTCATCGGTCGACCCCGCCGCCGGCGGCAGGGTGAGCGGAACGTCCGGCCTCAGACTAGCGGCGCCAGGACCGGCGTGCCATTGCCACTGTTACGGCACGGATGCAACATTGGGGTCACGCCGCGAAGGGGAAAGGGATCAACTTTTCTAACGATTCCGAGATCTCGTAGACGCTGGAAACGGCCAGGTCGTTGCCGTAGGACACGCCCTCCCGTTCGGCGCGCTTGCGCAGCCGCTCCTCGTGATAGTCACGCACGTCCCTGTCGAACGGCATGTCGCCGGGGCTGAGAATGCGGAGATAGCCGTCGAGGTCGCGGGCCGGCATGACGCGGCTCTTGACGAAGCGGTTGGGCGACCAGGGGATGTCGGCCACGCCCGCCTCGAAGGCGCGCACGGTGCCCACGGCCGCGTCGCCGTCGCCCATCTCCAGAACCTTGTCGATGACCGGCCGAACCTCCCGGCCGATCATCTCCCGCTCCCGCTCGTATTCGGGCAGGCCGTCGAGCCGGATCCGGCGCGCCAGATAGATCGCCATGCGCGTGCTCTTCAGCCCGGCCACATTGGCCTCGGGCGTGGGGATGCCGAAGGCCTCGTGGGTGCTCTTGGTGGTGACGCTGACAGCGCCGCCGACCGCCGCCAGTGTGCCGCCATAGGCCACCAGCGTCGCGGCCTGATCGTCGTCATAAGGCCATGCCCCCATCCAGTGCAGCGACGTAACCGGCGTGAAGACGTCGTGGTAGCCGGCCTTGCGCAGGTACTCCTGCGCCAGGTCCCGGCAGGCGCGGATGGCGGCGGCGTCCTGGATCAGATGCAGCGTCTGGCCGAGCTCGAGGCCGTAGTTCTTGACGCCTTGCGAGGCGGCCAGCAACGCGTCCAGCACGCAGGTCATGATGGCGATGCAGGGCGGCACGTTGGTGCCGGTGAGAAAGCCGGGCTGGCGGCGGTGCAGCTCCACGCCCTTCTCGGCATAGAGCGCGGCCAGGCGGTCCAGATACTGGTAGTTGCGAATGCCGTCCGCGATGGAGACCTCCTTGGTGTAGGAGGTGGTGTAGGCGATGCCGGAGCCGAGATAGCCCGAATAGCCTGCCGCCAGCCCGATTTCCGAGGTCAGCTTCGGCATGGAAGTGCCGGAGAGCACGATGGCCGGCTTGTCGATGGCGTCGATCAGCTTGGCCGCCACCTTGGGCCCGTAATTGACCATAGGAAAGCCGTTGAGCAGCGAGCGCCCGGCCTTCTCGGACTCCTCGACGCCTTTCTGCGCGTTGGTCCACTGCTCGTTGCGAGTGTAGCTGTCTGTGGTCGTCGGCACGATGTCGGCCATGCCGTCCCGGTCGAGCTGGCGCATCAGCTCGAGCTGCAAATCGAAAGTGCCGTACCCGCCCCGCGGCTGCGTCAGGCAGCGTCCGTCCGCGGCTGCCTGGCGCATCACCCAGCCGAGCTGCTTCTCCCGTGGCATCGCCTTGTGCCGCGCCACCGCCTCGTCCAGATCGACCTCGGCACCGGTCGGCCAGCGTGCCAGGTTCTCGCGGCGCATGGCGTCGAACACATCCGCCGGTATGCGGTCCGCGCAAAGGGGGTGCCGGGCCGGGTCAGCCGTGGCTGCGTCGTTCATGGTCCACCTCGTCTTCGACTGGCCGCAGGGATGCCGAGGCCAGCGCGAACCCGGCATCCGGGTCCACCTCGGCAAGCAGCCCTGCGGCATAGAGCAGATAATCGGCATCGACATAGAGCGCCGGCCGCTTCGGACGGAGCGACATGGGCTCGCCCGGATCCGCCAGCGCGGCCCGCAACACATCCGCCGGCGTGCCCCCATGGGCCAGCGGCCCGCCGGTTCCGATCACGGTCGCCACGTCCGACAGGTCCTTGCCCGACTGGACCAGGACCGGCCCGTTCACGGTCTGCATCACGCGGGTGGTGCCGGCGTGACGCGCGACCGCGACACGCACGGCCCCGTGGGCAAGCGCGGCATCGAAGGCCAGGTCCTGCGCCGATTGCGGAAGCCGCTCGACATCGCCCGCGACCTGCGCCAGTTGCGCCTCGACCGCCTCGGCGGCAAGCCCCGCCTCCGCCGCCAGCGCCGCCGGCCCCACGGCCTCGACGATGGCGGCGGCGTTGTGGCGCATGCCGAGATCGCCCTCCACCGTCCGCTTCACCTTGGGCTCGGGCAGGCCCTGCACCAACACGCCGTCCTGGCTGGGGGCGCCCTCGGCCACCGAATGCACATCCGTGGTGGCGCCACCGATATCCACGACCAGCAGCGGGCCGAGACCCGCCCGGCTCTCGGTGCCCTCGGAGAGCAGGCGCGCCCCTTCCATCACCGCCGCGGGCGTCGGCATCAGCACGGCGTCGAACCGGTCGGCGGCCTTGTCGATGCCTTTGGCGTGCACGATCCGCTCGATGAAGATCTGGCGGATGGCTGCACGGGCGGGCTCGATGGCAAGCTCGCCGAAAGCCGGCATGACGTTGTCCGCCTTGCGGGCGGATGTGCCGCCGGCCTCCAGCAGCGACAGCGCTTCGTCGGCCGCTTCCCGGTTGCCCGCGACGACGATGGGGCAGCCAAGCGCGGTCCAGGCGAGCGCATCCGCATTGTGCAGGATCACCTCGGCGTTTCCGCCGTCCGTGCCGCCGGCGAGCAGGATCATGTCGGGCGCCAGCTCGGCGATGCTCTCGAGGTCCGCCGCCGTCAAGCGGTAGGCGAAGGTGCCGACGAGCTTGGCCCCGGCGCCGAGCGCCGCCTGGCGCGCGGCCTCCGCGGTCAGCTCCTTCACCAGTCCGACCGTCACCATGCGCAGGCCCCCGGCCGCACTCGACGAGGCCAGGCGATGGGTGAATGCCGGCAGCGCGCCGAGCCGCGCTTCGAGATCCCCGAGTGCCGCATCGAGACCGATGGTGACGTCCGTTGTCACGGTTGACGGCCCCTGGCCCGAGCCGAGGACGCGTGCGCTGTCCAGATCCACGGCGCGGAGCTTGGTGAAGGTGCTCCCGAAATCGATCAGTAGCGCCGCGCGGCCGGTCATGACTCGGCGATCCTCCGGCCCTCGGCCCGCGCCTCGAAGTCCGCGTTCAGCATGCCGATGACGTCGTCCGTACGGATGCCCGGCGGAAAGGCCCTGTCGAAGCCCATGTCGAGGAAGATCTTCTCGACCATCTCCCAGCTGTGCTTGCCCACGACCAGATTGCCGCCCACATAGAGCAGGATGCCCTCCAGCCCTGCCTCGATGCAGAGCTCACGGAAGCCGCGGCAGTCGAGCTCGCCCTGACCGTAGAGCGAGGAGACCAGGATGGCATCGGCGGCCGTCTCGATCGCCGCCTTGACGAAATCCTCCGCCGGCGTGATGGCGCCGAGCGACACGACCTTGAAGCCGGCGTCCTCCAACGCCAGCGAGAGAATACGGTTGCCGACGATATGCGTGTCCGCGCCGATCACACCTGTGACCAGGGTCTTGCCGGCCGCATGTTCCGTTGCCGTAAGCGCCATGCCTCCCTCGGGGAACCGTGTTTGGAATAGCGCGTATTATAGGGAGGTCAGTGGTTTAAGCTCAATGAAAACGGGGCGCCATGTCCCATTTTTGTGTGCCGTATGGCTTCGAAACGAACGCGGGCAACGCCGGCTTCTCTCCCGAAAACAACAAACCGTCATTCCTGCGAACGCAGGAATCCATTAGCTTTTCAGGTAATAAAGACCGAACTTATTGTCCGCAGTGGCGCAGTCGAGAAGTCACGCGCGCAATCTTCAAGTTATTCGCCCGCCGCACCGCCAATGGATTCCCGCTTCCGCGGGAATAACGGGAGGTGATGGAGGCTGTGGCATGATTTCAACCACGCCCCGCTGCAATCTCCCGAACCTCGTCGACCAGCTTGGCGGGCACGGTCAGGCCGTCCCGGCGGGCTGCCTCCCTGAGCGCCCGGCCGCGCGCGCCCGGCAGTCGGGCACCCTCTTGAGCGGTGATGCCGGCGAAGAGCTGCTCGATACGGTCGAGATAGCTCTCCCGCCCGGCGAAGGCGTCGGGATCGAGAACGATCAGAAACTGACCGACGGCGGGCGGCGCGCCGTCGGGCGTGAAGAACGACGTCGCCTCGGTGCTCAGGCTGGCGCCGATCAGGGGCGCCGCCAGGATCTCCACCATCAGGGCGAGCGCCGAGCCCTTGGCGCCGCCGACGGGCAACAGCGTGCCCTGAAGCGCGGCCTCCGGATCCGTCGTCGGCTTGCCGTCGGCGTCGAAGGCCCAGCCCTCGGGAATAGGCTTGCCCGCCTGGGCCGCCGTCAGGATGTTGCCGCGGGCGACCTGGCTCAGCGCCAGATCGATGACCATGGGCGGGCCGTCGCGCCGGGGCGCGGCGAAGGCCAGTGGGTTGGTGCCGAAGACGGCCTGCGTGCCACCCCAGGGCGCCATGGCTTTCGGCGTGTTGGCGACAAAGAGCGCGACCAGCCCCTCGTCGGCGAAGCGCTCCACGTGATGGCCGATAACGCCGCAGTGATGCGAGCGCGCAATCGCCGCCGCCGCGATGCCGGTCTCGCGGGCCATGGCCGGCAGCCGCTCGAAGACCAGGTCCATGGCCGGATAGAAGAAGCCGAGATTGGCATCGACACGCAGCACGCCCGGCGTCGACCGCTCGGCCGAAGGCACCGCCCGGCCGTCGACCTTGCCGCTCCGGGCCTGGCCGGCATAGGTCGGCACCCGGGAGAAGCCGTGGCCCTTGCGGCCGTCGCACTCGGCGGCGACCAGGGCGCGTGCCACGGAACGGGCGCTGCCGTCGCCGGTGTTCGACGCCACCAGCGCCGCGACGATCAGATCCGACAGCTCATCGGCCGAGAAGGTAATGGTGTCGCTCATGAGTCCCCCAGCAGGTGCCGCCTGACGTTCTCGGCGGTGATGGCCCCGACCCGGGCGTTCGAGTCCTCGGTGATGCCGGCGATGTGCGGCGTCAGGATCAGGTTCGGAACGTCTGCGAAACGCGCCGCGGCCTCGGCCGTCAGCGGCTCGGTCTCGAACACGTCGAGCGCGGCGCCGCGGAGCCGGCCGGTGCGCAGCGCTTCGGCAAGGGCCTCTTCGTCGACGACGCCGCCCCGTGCGGTGTCGATCAGGACGGCCCCCGGCCGCATGGCGGCGAAAGCGTCCCGGCCGATCAGGCCGCTCGTCTCGGGCGTCAGTGGCACGTGGACCGTCAGCGCGTCGCTCTCCGCGATGAGACGGTCGAGGGAGACGGACGCGACGAGCTCCCAGCCCGGATCGCCTTCCGGCAGGAAGGCATCATGGGCGATCACGCGCATGCCGAGCGCGCGGGCGCGCGTCGCCACCGCCTGTCCGATGGCGCCGAAGCCGAGCACGCCGAGGGTTCGCCCGGTGGCGTCGACGCCGACGAGACTCTCGCGCGGCCAGTCGCCGACCAGCATCCGGTCATTCGCCCGGAAGACGCCGCGGAACAGCATGAGCATGGCGGCGATGACATATTCCGCGACCGAGGCGCTGTTCGCCCCCGTGGCCGGGCAGACCGCGACGGTGCGGGCCGCGCAGGCGTCGAGATCGATATTGTCCAGCCCAACGCCGAGACGCCCGACCACCTTGAGCTTCGGCGCCTGCTCCAGGAGCGCGGCGGTTACCTGGGTACGGTTGCGCACGATTAGCCCGCGGGCCTCGCCGACGCGCGCCGCGATGTCGTCCGGCCGCGTCCAGAGCTCAGGATCGAAATGGACGGTAAAGTCGCCTTCGAGATCCTCGACAGCGGCCTTTTCCATGAACTCGGTGATCAGAATGTCGGTCATGCGCCACCATTCGTCTCGAGGCGCCGGCGCATCTCGCCGAACATCTCCGGCTTCAGCTCCATGCCGATACCCGGCACATCCGGCAAGGCGACGTGGCCGCCCTCCACGGGGACGTCGTCGGCGAAGCCGCCATAGGGCTGGAAGACGCCCGGATAGGATTCCGAGCCGCCAAGCTGCAAGCCCGCCGCCATGTTCAATGCGAGCTGATGCCCGCCATGGGGAATGAAGCGCCGCCGCGACCAGCCCATGGCCTCGGCCACATCCAGCACCCTCAGATACTCGGTGAGCCCATAGGCCAGCGCCGGATCGACCTGCACCCAATCCCGATCGGGCCGGAGCCCGCCATAGCGCAGGAGGTTGCGGGCGTCCTGATGGGAGAACAGGTTCTCGCCGGTGGCCAGCGGCCCGGCATAAGCCTCGGCCAGCTCGGCGTTCAACTGAAAGTCCAGCGGATCCCCCGCCTCCTCGTACCAGAAGAGATCGTAGTCGGCGATGCCCTGCCCATAGGCCAGCGCCGTCTCCAGATCGAAGCGGCCGTTGGCGTCGACGGCGAGGTTCCGCCCGCTGCCCACGACGCCGAGCACGGCCTCGATGCGCTTGCAGTCGGTGGCAAGGTCGGCGCCGCCGATCTTCATCTTCACGACCGTATAGCCGGCGTCCTGATAGCCCCGCATCTCGTCCCGGAGCTGATCGAACTCCTTGCCGGGGTAATAGTAGCCGCCGCCCGGATAGACGAGCACCTTGTCGTCCGCCTGCCCGTCATTGTAGCGCTCGGACAGCAGCCGCCAGAGCGGCTGACCGGCGATCTTCGCCACCGCGTCCCAGACGGCCATGTCGAGGGCGCCCGCGGCCGCCGCCCGGTCGCCGTGGCCGCCGGGCTTCTCGTTGCTCATGAAGCAGCGCCAGATGGCGTACGGATCGAGATTGTCGCCCGTGGCGTCGCGCAGGCTGACGGGATCGACCTCCTGCAGCCGGGGCAGGAAGCGCTCGCGCAGGATGCCCGACTGGGCGTAGCGGCCGTTGGAGTTGAAGCCGTAGCCCACCACCGTCTCGCCGTCCCGCACCACGTCGGTCTCCACCGCCACCAGGCTGACGGTCATGGTGTCGAAGGAGATATAGGCGTTGCGGATCTCCGAGGCGATCGGCGCCGCCGCGTCGCGAATGTCGACGATTTGCATCGGCTAGCCCGCGAACACGCTGCCGACGGGGAGCGGCACCTGCAGCACCTCTCTGAACAGGAGATAGAAGCCCCCAACGATGGCCAGTCCCACGACCGGATAGACGATCGTGCGGAACCGGGTCCAGGGGTCGTACATGGCGATCAGCAGGACGGCGGCGAAGGCCAGAACGCCCGAGACGAGAAAGCCGATCCACGGCATCGCCGCCGTCGCGGCCAGCATGGCGATCACCAGCGCGATCCGGCGCGGCGTGGACCCGGCAGCCGGCGGCTCCAACTGGCTCTGCCGGCCTAGCAGCCACTGCACGATCAGAACCAGGGAGAACACGATCAGGGCCACCGCGATGGTACGCGGAAAGACGTAGGAATCGGCGTCCGTATAGCTGGTGGTATCCCACAGCGTGACGGCGGCAACGACGATAAACAGGCCCGCCATCACCACATTGCTGGCGGGCATTTTGCGTTCAGTCGGCAAGACGGCTTTCCTTTCGGAGCTTGAAGCGCCGCATCAGCGCGGGGCCTGCAAGGGCGAAGACGATGAAGGCGATGATGCCCATGGAGATCGGCCGGCCGAAGAACATGCCGAAGAGATTTTCGGTGGCGGCGCCGATGGTCCAGCCCTGCACGAAGCCCTGCTCGGCGATGCGGCCCAGGATCAGGCCCAGAACGATGGGCGAGGGCGAGAAGCCGAACCGGTTCAGGATCCAGCCGACGATGCCCAGCACGATCATGATGATCACGTCCGACACCGAGTTGCGGATCGAGTAGCTGCCGATCATGGTCATGAAGGCGACTGTCGGCACGAGCATGGCCTTCGGGATGGTGACGATGGTGCGGTAGGCATACCGCCCGATGAGCAGGCCCGCAGGCAGCATCAGGATGGTGGCCAGGAACAGCCCGTAGATGAAGGTGAAGACGATGGAGCTCTCGGTGGTGAACAGATTGGGGCCCACCTTGACGCCTTGGACCAGCAGCGCGCCCAGGATCACGGCATCCGGCGGCGTGCCGGGGATGCCGAGGACCAGCGTCGGGATGAAGCCGCCGCCGACCGTGGCATTGTTCGCCGATTCCGTGGCCTGGATGCCCTCGGGCGCGCCCTGCCCGAACTCCTCGGGCGTCTTGGAGGACCGGCGCGCCTCGGAATAGGAGACCAGGCCCGCGATCGAGCCGCCGGCGCCGGGCAGAATGCCCACGACCGTGCCGATGACCGAGCTGCGCACCAGGTTCCACTTGTTGCGCCAGGAGATGCGCAGCGCCTCGCCCAGCCGCGTGCCGCGGCTTTTCTCGGCGACCTGGAGATGCCGGTCCGGGGTGGCGACCAGATCGATCAGCACGGGGATGCAATAAAGGCCGATCAGCGCCGAGACCACCTCGATGCCGCCGAGCATGGTCTGCGAGCCGAATGTGAGCCGGATGTCGGCACTGACCTCGGCCACGCCAACGCAGGAGAGCAGCAGCCCGAAGCAGCCGCCGATCAGCCCCTTGACCAGATTGTTCTCCGAGAGCGCCGAGATCAACGTCAGCCCGAACATGGCGAGCCAGAAATACTCCACCGGCCCGAAAGCCAGGGCGATCTCCGCCAACGGCGGCGACAGGCCCAGCAGAAAGGCGGCGCCGACCATACCGCCGACGACCGAGGCGATGCAGGCCAGCGTGACGGCGAGGTCGCCGTCGCCGCGCTTGGCCATGGGATAGCCGTCGAAGGTGGTGGCGATGGCCGACGGCGTGCCCGGCGTGTTCAGCAGGATCGCCGCATAGGCGCCGCCATAGATGGCGCCGGTGTAGATGGCGCCCATCAGAATGAGCGCCGAGGCGGGCTCCATGGAGAAGGTGATCGGCACCAGCACCGCCACCGCCATGGTCGCGGTCAGGCCGGGCAGCGACCCGACAATGGTGCCCGCCACCACGCCGGCCAGCGCCAGCGCGATATGGAAGGGGGTGAGCGCCGCCAGTAGGAATTCCACACCCGGCATGACGTCACCTCCCTTCCCTCTTTGACGCGCGGATCGGCGCCTACTTCAGGACACCGCCGGCCTTGGCGGCTGCCACATAGTTCGTCGTCTTCTCGTCGATGAAGGCCTTCATGCCGGCCGCATCGACATCGAGCAGCGCGAAACCGTCGTTCAGCATGCGCTTCTGGAACTCGGGATCGGCGTTGATCTTGCCGATCATCTCCGAGAGCTTCTTACGCACGGGCTCCGGCGTCGACTTCGGAACGGCGATGCCCCGATAGGCGCCCGAGACCATGTCGAAGCCGAGCTCCTTGAAGGTGGGCACATCCGGGAACCGGGGGTGCCGCTTCTCCATGGCGACGGCCAGCATGCGGACCTTGCCGGCATGCTTGGCGCCGACCGAGGTGTAGCCCCACTGCGCCCTGACCTGGTTGCCAAGCAGCGCCTGCACCGACGCGCCCGTGCCCTTGAAGGCCACATAGGTCGTCTTGATGTCGGCGAGCTTGTCGAAGTTCACCTGCGCCAGATGGTTGGCCGTGCCCTTGCCGGAGCCCGAGAAGGTGAGCTTGGCGGGGTTCTTCTTGGCGAAGTCGATCAGATCCTGCGCGGTCTTGAAGGGGCTGTCCTCCTTCACGACGATGGCGTCGGGCGTGTAGTGGAACATGTAGACGCCGGCGATCTCATCGGTGGTGAAGCCCACCTTCTTCTGGCGCGGTTTGATGATGATATGGGGCAGGTTGATGCCCATGATCGTATAGCCGTCGCCCTTCATGGCGTTGAGCTGCGCCCAGCCGACAGCGCCGCCGCCGCCGGGCTTGTAGGAAATCACCATATCCTGGCCGAACAGCTTCTTGAAGAAGGGCTGCTGGTGGCGCGCCGTGATGTCGGATTCGCCGCCCGGCCCGAACGGAATGATGTAGCTCACCGATTTGGTCGGGTAGTCGGCGGCCGTGGCCGGCGCCGCGAGCAAGCCCGCGGCGAAGCCGACGGCAGCGCCGGCGGCAATCATGTTTCGGTATGGAAAACGCATTGGGGTCTCTCCCTTTCACTCGACAGACAGATGAGCGCTTAAGCGCTACGATAGAGCTTGGTCATGACGAACTCTTTGTGGCCCAGCGCCTCGGCCGCGGTCATGCGGCCGTTGGCGGTGCGCACGATCATGTCGATCAGCGCGTCGCCGGCCTGATCGATCGTCATGTCGCGACGCAGGATGCCGCTGACGTCGACGTCGACATGCTCGGACATGGTGCGCACGGTGCGCGGGTTGGCCGTGATCTTGATCACCGGCACGATCGGGTTGCCGACCACGTTACCCTGGCCGGTCGGGAAGGTGTGCACAACATAGCCGCCCGCCGCCATCAGGGTAACGCACTCGGCCGCGGCCGAGGAGGTGTCCATGTAGTAGAGGCCGGGCCCCTGCGCCGGCGCCTCGGCCGGCTTCAGCACGTCGATATAGGTCGAGGTCCGCCCGATCTTCTCGAGGTTGCCGAGCGCCTTCTCCTCGATGGTGGTCAGGCCGCCCTCGATGTTGCCCTTGGTGGGCTGCGAGTCGGACAGGTCGCTGGTCTTGTGGGGCTCGATGACCTCGTCCTGATAGGCCTGGAAGGTGGCCATGAACTTGTCGGCCGCCTCGGGCGACGCGGCGCGCGCCTTGCAGATGTGCTCGGCGCCGGTGATCTCGGAGGTCTCGCCGAAGACGCCATAGATGCCCTTCGGGATCAGCTTGTCGTACATGTTGCCGACAGTCGGGCAGGAGCCGAGGCCGGTGGTGGTGTCCGACTCGCCGCACTTGGTCGAGACCCAGAGATCGGCGATGTCGCACTCCTCGCGTCGCAGCTCCGTCGCCCAGTGCACGAAGTCCTTGGCCTTGCGCGAGGCGGCCGCCACGGTGTTGATGTCGCCGTTCTGCTCGATGGAGAAGCCCGCCACCGGCTTGCCGGTCTCGGCGATGCCGTCGACGATGCGCTCGGTCCAGCCCGGCTCGATGCCGATAACCACCACGGCGGCCACGTTCGGGTTGGCGCCCGTGCCGATCATGGTACGGAAATGCAGCTCCAGGTCCTCGCCGAACTGCAAGCGGCCATAGGAGTGGGGCAGCGCCATGGTGCCCTGGATGTGGCTCGCCACCGCCTCGCAGGCCGCGTTGGAGATGTCGTCCACCGGCAGGATGACCACGTGGTTGCGCACGCCCACGCGCCCGTTCTCGCGCCGGTAGCCCATGAAGGATCCGTTCGAACTCGCCATTGTCTTGTCACTCCTCTGGAAACGCTGCTTCGTCCGTCCGCCGGGCGCGCCGGCGCTCTCGTCTCACTTGTCCGCTTGGGGCGGGTAGAGCTCCACGCTCTCCTGCTCGTTCGGGTCCGTGCGCGCCACGATGGCGATCGCCGGCTCGGTCTCGCTCAGATTGAAGGGCTGGTGAGGGACGTCCGGCGGGATGTAGATGAAATCGCCCGCTTGATTGACGACGCTCTTCTTCAGCCCCATGCCGTAGCGTGTCTCGACGCGCCCCTGGATCACATAGACCGCCGTCTCGTAGCCCTTGTGGATATGCGCCTTGGCCTTGCCGCCCGGCGGGATCACCACCCGCAGCATGGAGAGGCCGCGCGCGCCTGCCGTCTTGCCCGAGATACCCGGAAAGATCGGAAGCCCCTGCTTCGAGGCCTCGGCCGCGGGCACACGCACGGTCACGACCTCCGTGCCGTCCGTCTTGCCGATCACGGCCGGATCGGCTGATGCGGCGCCCGGCAGCAGGACTGCCAGAGCCACCGCGAGCCATCGCGCCGGGTGCATCGGCCCACTCCTCGAGTCTTGGCCCCTTGGCGGGGCCGGGCCTGCTACCAGCGCTTGGTCTTCAGGTTGTGGGTGTGCACATGCTCGCCCGTCTTGGCATCGCCGACCATCTTGCCGATGTCCTCGCCATACTTGATGACGGTGTCCCCGGCGCCCAGGTCCTGCAACGCCACCTTGTGGCCGATCGGCACGTCGTGCTCGGCCTTCAGGTTGAGCGTGGTGTCGCCCTCGGTGACGACGCCGAGCATCTCGGTGCCGGCCTTGAGGTCTTCGACCACGACCACGCCGACATTGTCTTTCGGGCTGTGAACTAGGAAGTGAGGCTCACTCATGAACGTCTCCTCGGATCAGGCTTGTGGATTTGCGATCCATCGCATTGATCAAGTCTGATATCTTATATAAGATATCATTTCAAGCGCTATTTCGGGAAGCGTCATGGCCGACACCGTCTTGCAGGTTGACCACAGGCCTCTCTATGTCCGCGTGCGCGAGATCCTCGTGCAGCGCGTCTCGTCGGGCTATTGGAAGCCCGGCCAGTCGCTGCCCAACGAGTTCGAGCTGGCGGACGAGCTCGGCGTCAGCCAGGGCACGGTGCGCAAGGCGCTGGACATGCTGGCGAGCGAGCATCTGGTGGTGCGCCGCCAGGGGCGCGGCACCTTCGTGGCCGAGCACACCTCCGCCGACATCCACTTCCGCTTCTTTCATCTGCACGATGCCGACGGATGCCCGGCCATCCCCGACAGCATCGGCATCAAGGTCGAGGTGGACGTCGCCCGGCCCGCCGAGCGCAAGGCCCTCCGGAGCGACCAGGGCAGCAGCGTGATCCGCATCCGCCGGGTGCGCACGGTCGAGGGCGAGCCGGTGATCGTCGAGCGCATCGTCTTGCCGGGCGACCTGTTCGCCGGCATCGAGGCGATCGACCCCATTCCGAACACGCTCTACGACCTCTTCCAGCGCCGCTTCGGCGTCACCATCTCCGGCGCCGACGAGGAGCTGACGGCCATCGCCGCCTCGGCCCAGGAGGCCAAACTCCTGAAGGTCGCCCCTGGCGCGCCGCTGCTCGAGATCAACCGCACCGCCATGGGCGTCGACGGCCGGCGCATCGAATGGCGCATCAGCCGCTGCCTGACCACGCGCCTGCACTACTTCTCGCAGCTGCGCTGAGGCGGGCCGCCACTCGCCTTCCGCCTTTTTTGAGCCACTGACAAGACGCGTGCAGACTCCCGCGGCGACTGTATCTCCTGATCATATATCGTATAGCTTACGTGTGGATCGGCTCGCCTGAAGCCTAAAGCATGTCTCCCGAAAGTGGATACCGGTTTCGGGACAAAAGACATGCTTCAACAAAAAGCTAGAGCAATGGCGCGAATCAGAATGATCGCGACAAGCTCTAGCATGCGGAGAAAGACATCGTGAAGAAGATCATCGATTTGGCTCTCTCCGACCGCGTCTACGACGAGCTCAGGACCGCATTGACGGAGGGCCGCTTTCGGCCCGGCGACAGGCTGATCATAGACAGGCTTGCGGCTGAGCTCGGTGTGAGCCAGACGCCGGTGCGCGAAGCCATGAAGCATCTCGTGGCAGCCGGCGTTCTGGATGCCAGGCCGAACCATTCGATTGTCGTGCCGATCCTGTCTCCCGAGCAATATCAAGAAGTCGCCGATCTGCGCTGTGCGCTCGAGGGCATGGCTGCGGCCCGGGCCATCCAGAGTGGCAGCAGGCAAGAGCTGAAGAGCCTGTCGTCCCTACAGGAGAAGATGGATGTCGCCCGCGACCGGTCCGACTACGCCACCGTCCTGCAACTGAACCGCCGCTTCCACTTCGGGATCGTCGAGGCGGCCCGGATGCCGCTCCTCATGCACATGGTTGAGACGCTCTGGATGCGTTCGGGCCCTCTCATGCCGCTGCTCGAGAACCGCGGTGTCTATGCAAAGTCGAGCACCAGGCATCCACACAGGCAGTTCCTTCGCGCCTTCAAGGCCGGGGCCCCCGAAAAGGGCGAGCAGGCGATGGTCACCGATATCAGGAACGGCACCCGGATCATCCTTGCCGCCTTGCAGGACTTGCAGGCCCGGGACAGCCACTCGGAAACCGGCTAGGCCGACCGGCCGGGACGTAGCTGAGGATTGACGCGGAAACTTAATATCCTATAGGATATATGATAGAGAACGATGGTACATGCCTGACGGGAGATGTGGAGATATGCAGACGACGTCCCTGCCGCAAACCGGAACGCCGCGGGAGCGGCTGATCCGGGAGATGGAGGACGCCCGAGGCGGCGATGTCGACTGGCGCGCCGGTAAGCTCCCGGGCTTCTACGTCCATTTCGCCAGGGACGACGTCGTCGACATCGGCAAGGACGCCTTCAATCGCTTCTTCTCGACGAACGCCTTGGGGCTTGGCGCCTTTCCCAGTATCGCCAAGTTCGAGAGCGAGCTTGTGGGTTGGGTCCTCGATCTCTTCCATGCGCCCGAGACGGCCTGCGGGAGTGTCACCTCAGGCGGCACCGAAAGCATCTTCCTGGCGGTCAAGACGGCGCGGGACCACGCCCTGGCCCAAAGACCGGACATTGCCCAGCCGAAGATCATCGTGCCCTACAGCGCGCATCCGGCCTTCAGCAAGGCCGCCAAGTATCTTCGCATGACAATCGAGCGGGTGCCGCTCACCGCCGGCCTCAGGGTCGATCCGGCGGCGGTCGCCGCCGCGATCGACAACGAGACGATCATGCTGGTGGGCTCCGCCCCCGAGTTCACATACGGCATGATCGACCCCATCGATGAGCTTGCCGAACTGGCCAGCCGGCATGGCTTATGGATGCATGTCGACGCCTGCGTCGGCGGCTTCATCGCCCCGTTCGCGGAGCGCCTGGGCCATGACATCCCGCGTTGGGATTTTCGCGTCCCCGGCGTCACCTCGATCTCAGCCGACCTCCACAAATACGGCTTCGCGCCCAAGGGTGCGTCGGTCGTGGCATTCCGGGACGACGCCTATCGCGCCTTTCAGATCTTCGATTTCGACGGATGGTCGCGGGGCCGATATCTGGCGCCGACCTTTGCCGGCACCCGGTCCGGCGCCAACATCGCGGCGGCCTGGGCAGTCATGAAGTATCTCGGGATGGAGGGCTATCTGGAGATCGCGGGCGAGATCATGGCCAAGATGGACATGCTGCGGGCAGGCATCGACGCAATCGACGGGATCGAGGTCTGCGGCGATCCCCGTCTCTCGCTGATGAGCTTTCAGTCGCCCGGTCTCGATATCCACGCCATTGCCGCCGGGCTGAGCGAGCGCGGCTGGTACACGGTCGCCCCCTCGCCGGACCCGCCCGCCATCAATCTGGGACTTTTGAGCCTGGCTTTCGGCGCGGTCGCCGAAACCTGGCTCGAAGACCTCCGCGAGATCGTTGCGGCGGTGAAGGACGGAAAGACCGATTTCGACAGGGACAAGGTCGGCAGCTACGGCACGGGCTAACAATCCGTGCGCTGCATTGGGCTTGCCCCTCAGCAATCAGCTTCAAATTGCGTCGGTGTTCATGGATACCCGGCACAAGGCCGGGTATGACAAGACCGAGGGTCCATCGCGCGCGCCCTAAATCAGCTCCTCGGTCTTGTCCGAGGTCTCGCCGTAGCGGCTGAGCGCCGGGGGCTTCAAGCCCTCGTAGAGACCTTCCACCCGCTCGTTGACGTCCGCGTTGTTGCGCTCGAACAGGCTGTTACCTTCGAGGTCGCTTTCGACCAGCAGGGGGCCGAAGTTCTCGACGCGCAGGATCCACATGGCCTGGGCGATGCCGAGGTCGTCGAGCCAGTTGACGGCCTCGACGGCCTTGATGCCGCGGCCGAGCAGTGCGCCGGTGCCGTAGCCGACCGTGGTGAAATAGACGGCGCCGGCAGGCACGAAGATGTCGCGGTAGTGGGCGGCGCTCATGCCGCCCTTGCCGATGATGACGCGGCAGCCGGTCTCGGCGAACCATTGCGGCAGCCATTTGGCGAAGCGGAAGCTGGCCGTGGCGGTAACGGCGCCCACATTGTAGCTGCCGTCCTCCTGCTGTGCCGCGGCGGGCGCGCAGTGGAAGTTGATATTCGTGAGCTGGGTGAAATCCACCGGCGGCCGCTCGCCCTTGTCGAGATAGCGGCTGTAGATGCCCTCGCGCGCCGTGTAGATCACACCGTCGAGGAAGGCGACCGAGCCGATCTCCAGCTTGGCCAGCTCCTCCGGCGCGACGGGCGTGGTCAGACGGACTGTCTTAAGCTTGTCTGCGCGGACTCCCATGAGACCGAATTCCTTCGCATGTAGGGGGTGAACCATTCGGGGTCGGTGCGGTACTCGACCGCGCCGCTGGGGAAGAGCCGCGCAGTGGCGCGGCGCGAGGAGAGGCAGAAGCAGTGCACCGACATGGGCATGCCGCCCGTGTGGGTGTAGCCCACCTCGATGTTGCAATCGACGACCGTGGAGATGCCGGAAAAGCCCATGGCGCCGAGCCCGGTCTTGTTGCCGAGATCCTTCAGCTCGTCCTCGAGCTTGGCCACGTCCGGGTCGGGGTGGCAGCTGCCGACGGTCCGCAGGCATGCCGCCTGCTTGCCGAGCACCATGGTGATGTCCTTCGAGCCGCCGAGGCCGATGCCGACGATGGCCGGCTGACAGGCGAGCCCGCGCTTGCCGAAAGCCAGCAGCACGTCGAGGAAGAAGCGCTTGATGCCGTCGATGCCATCGCCCGGGAAGAGCATGCGGTAGTCGGTGCCGAACAGACCGCCCTTGTGCACGGTGGTGATGTCGATCCAGTCGGCGTCCGGCTCGAAGCTGTAGTCGATCTCGGGCGCGTTCATGCCGACATTGTTGTTGTTGTCGTGGCGCGAGATCGGGTGCACGCGGTTGGGGCGCAGCGGGATGTCGTGGGTGGCGCGGGCGGTGGCGCGGCGCAGGCGCTCCTCCAGCGCCACGAAGCCGTCCTCGATGCGCGCCTCGTTGCCGGCCTTCACGAAAAAGCGCGGCACGCCGGTGTCGGCGCACATGGGCCGGCGATCCTCGCGCGCCGCCTGCCAGTTCTCCAGCATGGCCTCCAGCACGAAGGCCGAGAGGTCGCCGGTCTCCCTGTCGACCATGCTCCGGATGCCGTTCTCGTAGTCTTCCGGAATGTCGATGGCGGCGCGCCCCATGATCTCATAGGCGGCGTCCTCGATCCTGTCGGCGGTAATCATGGAACGTGCTCCTCAGCTCATTCGGCCGCTTGCGGCGGCGGTGCCGTCTCGGGCGGCGCGCCGGCCTCGTCGTCGATCAGCGACTCGCCGGGCTTGACGATGGTGAAGGCCACGGGCGCCTCGCCGGTCTCCAGCGTGCCGTCGGGGCCCATGCGGATGGTGGTGTAGCAGGTGGTCTCGAGGTCGCCCGTCTCCGGATAGTCGGAGCGGTAGTGGGCGCCGCGGGAGTCCGTGCGCGCCAGCGCCGCCCGGGCGATGGTCTTGGAGACCAGGATCTGGCTCTCCAGGTTGAGCCAGTCATGCCAGGTGAGATTGAAGGCGCGGGTGGCGTCGGCGAGGCCGGAGGCCGCATGCGCCGCCGCCAGGTCGTCCAGCTCGGCGATGGCCTCTTCGAGCTTGGCCTGATCGCGGACGATGCCGGCTTTGTCCCACATGAGATCCAGCAGGCGCTCGCGGAACCCGTTGAGGTCGCCCGGGGCCCGCGCAAAGGGGGCAAGGCAGCGCCCGACCTCCTCTTCCAGCACGGCCCCGTCCGCGTCCCGCCACGACGTACCCCCGGCGATGGCCTTGGCCATGGCCGTGCCGGCCACGCCGCCGAACACGGTGGAGTTGGCGACGCCGTTGCCGCCGAGCCGGTTGGCGCCGTGCACGCCGCCGGAATCCTCGCCGGCCACGTAAAGGCCTTCGAGCGCGGTGGTGCAGTCTGGCTCGAAGGCGATGCCGCCCATCATGTAGTGGGCCGTCGGCAGCACCTCGACATCGCCGCCGGCGAGGTCGAAGCCGCAATCCGCGCAACGCTTGACCATGCCCTTGAACTGCTTGGCCACCTTCTCCGGCCCCAGATGCGCCATGCGGATGTAGATGCCGCCATGGGGCGTGCCGCGGCCAGCCTGCACCTCCTCGTACATGGCGCGGGAGACGATGTCCCGCGTCGCCCGCTCGCCATGGCCGTGATAGTCGAACATGAAGCGCTCGCCCGCGCCGTTGAGCAGATAGCCGCCGGCGCCGCGCAGGCCCTCCTCCAGGATGGTGCCGGTCATGCGCGTCTCGTCGCCGGCGAGCAGGCCGGTGGGATGGAACTGCACCATCTCCATGTCGCGCAGCGCCAGCCCCACCCGCAGCGCCATGGCCATGCCGTCGCAGGTCTTGTCGCCCGAGGGCGTGTGATAGCGGTACATGGTCGGCCCGCCGCCCGCGGCGAGCAGCACGGTCTTGGCCTGCACGTAGCGGAAGTTGCCGGTACGCATGTCGATGAAGAGCACGCCGGCGAGCGCGGCGCCGTCCTTGGTGGGGATCAGGGCGACGGCCCGGTGCTCCTCGAGCCGGTTGATCGCCCGCGCCCAGACCTGCTCGGCCAGGCGGTTGATGATCTCGATGCCGGTGAGATCGCCCTTGTGCACGGTCCGGTCGAAGCTCTGCCCGGCGAAGGCCTTCTGGTGCAGGGTGCCGTCCGGGTTGCGGTCGAAGTAGCAGCCGTGCTCGTTCTCGAGCTCGTGGATGCGCTTGACCGCGCCGTTGACCAGCGCCCAGGCGAGATCCTGATGCGGCAGCCACTTGCCGCCGACGATGGTATCCATGAAATGCCGCTCGATGGAGTCGCCCGCGGCGACCGCCACGTTGTAGCCGCCCTGCACCATGCGCGTGCAGCCGGACTTGCCGAGCAGCCCCTTGACCGCGACCGTGATGTCCAGATCCGGATCGGCCTTGGCGGCGTGCAGCGCGGCGAAGAGGCCGGCGCCGCCCGAGCCGATGATCAGAATGTCGGTTCTGAGCGTCTCCATCATGTCAGGCAAACCCGCTCATAAGGAACAGGATACCGAAGCCGGCGCCGACCGCGAAGGCCGCAGCGATCCAGGCCGACTGCGCCCGCGTGGCGCCCAGGAACTCGACCGCCAGCAGCCTGAGGCCGCCCGCCATGTGCACCGCCAGCGCGGCCACCAGCAGGGCTTCGCTCACCTTCACCAAGGGATGATTGGTCCAGGCGATGAAACCCGCGAAGCGCTCGGCCTCGAAGGCGAGCCCCAGCGACAGGAAATGCAGCGGCAGGAAGACCGCGAGCGCGACCCCCGAGAGCCGGTGCACCAGCGCCGCGGCGAAGCCCGGATGGGCGCGGCTCGCCCGTGTGAGGCCGGCACTGCTCATGCCGCCACCACCGCCCAGACGGCCCGCAGCCCGAGCACCACGAGCACGAGCATAAAGACATGGCCGAAGACCGCGGCGCCGCGCCGGCCGAGCCCAGTCCACTCGGCGAGGATGGCTTGCAGGCCGATGCCAGCATGGATGGCGGCGGCCAGCACGAACACCCCGTAGAACAGCGCCCAACCGACGCTGCCGCTGGTGCGCGCCAGGATCTCCTCCGCCGTCAAGCCGCCCTGCACGGCGAGCACGATCAGCACCAGATGCGTGAACACCAGGGGCACGAGAAGGGCCGCCGTGCCGCGCTGCAGGAGATAGAGGGCCGGGGTCATGAGCGCAGGTCCCCCTTCAGGAAGGCATGGAGCGAGGCGCGCTTCAGCCCGGCGATCGACTGGGTCGGGTTCAGCCCCACGGGACAGTGCTCGGCGCAGGACTGGTGCGTGTGGCAGTTGTGGCAGCCGGCATCGCCGCTCACCGCCTTGAGAACCCCCGCCCGGTCGCCGTCGCGCACGTCGTTCCAGGCGGCCCAGGCGCGGTTCAGCGCGGCCGGCCCCAGATAGTCTTTCCGCCAGGCGACCACGTCGCAGGCGCTGTAGCAGACGCCGCAATTGATACACTCGATGGCCGCGCTGGCGGCGGCGCGCTCCGGGCTCTCCGGCGCCACCTCGGCAAACGCGTCCTTGGAGCCGTCGCCGGCGGTGAAGCGGCCGCGCGCGGCCTGCCACTTCTCGAAGAACGGCGTCATGTCGGTGACCAGGTCGCGCAGCACCGGCAGGTTCTGCAAGGGCGCGATCTTCAGCTTGCCGTCCTTGACCACGCGCGAAGTGTGGGTGCGACAGGTCCAGCGCGGCCGCCCGTTGACAGTCATGGCGCAGGAGCCGCAAACGCCGACCCGGCAGGCGAAGCGATAGGCCAGTGCCGGGTCGAGGTTGCGCTGGATGTAGGTGACCACGTCGAGCACGGTCTGGTTCGGCCGGTAAGGCACCTCGAAGCGCTGATAGCGGCCTTCAGCCGCGCCGCGCCAGACCTCAACGGCGAGCGTCGCCCCATTGTCGGCCTTCGCTTCGGCGGTCTCACTCATCGGCCCTCACCTCCCTCGCCGCTCAGCGTGATCTCGACCTTGACCATGTCGCCCCGATAGCTGACCACGCCAACATAGATCACCGCGCCCTCCGGGTCGCGCACCACCCGGCGCATGATGCCGATGGGCGAGCCGATGGGCGCCGAAAGATGCTCCGCCACCGCCCGGTCGGCGGTACCGATGGTGAGCGTCTGGCGGATGTCGGCGATCTCGACCTCGGGCAGCGACTCCAGGACGGGGATGATCATCTCGCTGTCGAAGCGCTCCGGCGCGCGGGCGTAGAGCCTTGTATCGAGATGCATGTCGACCACCGCATAGGCGAGACCGTCGCGGCCGTGCACGCGGCGCATGTGGCGGTAGGCCGGCACCGCCACGCCGTCGCCCTTCTCGAGATGGGGCACCGCATCCCTGTCCGCGACATCGATGATCCGCGACCAGTTGCCTTCGAGGCTGTGCACCAGCCGGTCCCGGCTGGTCTCGAGCTTGAACCACTCGAAAGGCTCGGTCTCGGACACGAAGGTACCGCGTCCGCGCTGGCGCCAGATCAGGTTCTCGGATTCGAGCAGCGAGAAGGCCTGGCGCAGCGTCACCCGCGCCACGCCGAACTCCTTCTCCAGCGCGTCGAGGGTCGGGATCTGCGTGCCCGGCGCCCAGACGCCGGAGCGAATACGCTGGCGGATGACATTGGCCACCTGCACGTAAAGCGTGCCGTGCTTTTCAGAGAACTGGGGCGGCGCGTCGAGCGCGTCGGCGACGTCGAGAGCCATGGAAGGCACCAAAGGCTTAATTTCCTAAAGTTCTAATTATAGAAACTTTCGACGACGGGCAAGGGCCAAGGCTGTCCGGCTCAGAGGTTATGGCGTCCAGATAGCACTGCCGCCCCCTTGAGACGTCATTGCCCGGCTCGATGTTCAGCCCGGGGAGATGGCTGACACATACAAGGTTGTCGCCACTCCGAGGGACACGAAGGGGCAGTCGATCCGCAACACGAGTGCCTGCCGCCAGGGCCGTGCCGCCCTGACGGCCGCGGCTCACCGCGTCTGCGCCACCGCCTGCAGCGAGTCGCGCACCTGCTTCAGGCCGAGGCTCCCAACCGCCGGCAGCTTGATCGCCAGGTCCTGCGGATCAAGGCCGATGGTGGCGCCGAGCACATGCAGCTCCAGCCCCTCCCGCGTGCCGACGGCGGCGCCGATCAGGCCGCTCCAGGAGACCTGCCGGCCGGTGCCGGAGGGTGTCGGCCCCGTTTGCCAGCCGTCGCCCAGATAGTCCTTGCCCACGGCCGTGGGCGGCAGCTCCAGGCCGAGCTCCGGCACGCGCCGGCCGATCCAGGCGAGAAAGGTGTTGGAGTTGGGGCCGGGCCAGACGTGATAGGAGCCGCTGCGGCGGTTGGGATAGCTGAGGATGGCGGCCTCGATCTGCGGGATCAGCTTTGCAGCGCGCGGCCCGCGCACCTCCAGGATGACCGAAGGTGCGTTGCCGTACCAGTGGCCGTCGATCGGATAGGCGTTGCGCCGCACCGGCCGCCCCCAGCCCACAACGTCGTAGCGGTCGAAACGGGACGCCCTGGCACGCTTGACGACGATCCAGGTGTGGACGGCGAAAATGCCCTTCCAGCGGCCGGCGCGCGCGGCATAGACCTGGACCACGGCCTCGGGCGTCTCCGCAGGCCTCAGGCCAATGCCGCTCGAGGACCAGTCGGCGGTGTGCCAGCTCGCCGGCCAGCCCTGGGCGTAGGACCAGACCCCGCCCAGCAGCACCGGGGCCACCACCAGGCAAAGCGACAGCGTCCAGAGGATTTTCATGCCACACCCATGACGGCCACAGCCCAACCCGGGCCGCCACCATAGGGGGCGATGCCCGGCCAAGTGAAGACCGGACGACATTACAATTTGTTGAGGATCCCTGCGGGTCTGGCCCGCAGCCCCGGCGGCCGGTCAGCTCTTCTCGAGCTTGTCGCCCAGCAGACGTGCCAGCCGCTCGACATCCTTGGGCGAGAAGGCGTGCTTCGGGATGACCGAGAAACGGGCCCGCCCGAGATAGAGCAGAAAATAGGCCTCCGTCTCGAGAAAAGCCCGGTAGAAGCTC